>JAYSRF010000054.1:0-4958 GCA_043721195.1 Fluviicola sp.
GTTTTATGCAACGAAGAAAATGACAGAACACCTAAAATCATTCGACCCAACTTACGAAGCCAACCTATTTAAATTACATTGATATGGAAAACGATTTGACACAGAACGAAGAGCAATTGTTTCAGTTAATAGAGGCGAAAGATTACAATGAGTTGACTGCTGAAGAACGTTTATTAGTGGATGAACAGCTTTCTGAATCGGAATACAATTTGCAACGTCGAATGATCAGCGAAGCAGCGAAGCTATTTCCGGAATCAACCGCGAATAGGTTGTTGTTACCAGTTCATCCTTCCAAAACTATTGCTGTTCGAACGGTTCCATTGTACCAAGCCATTGCTGCAGTTGCCGCTACCATTGCGTTGTTTCTTTCACTTTGGCCATATCAAGAAGCTACTTCGAATAAACCTGTAGATCAAACCCAATTGGGACGTATTGATACAGTTATTCAAACACAAATCATAACGGATACCATTATTCAATACATCGAGCATCGCAATCAACTTGCTGTAAGGAATACAATCACTACTGATGAGGTTGCTGATCCGTTGATCCAAGTCAAGCAAATTCGTTTATTGGAAGCGAATGCGATTCAGATACCTGAATTGAATGCAACGCTAATCCACACAAAAGGTAATTCATTAAAAGACGATCCTACTTCACAATTACTTTTAGGAAATGTTTACCAAGCTACGAATTGGTAAGTTTTGTGATACTGGATCACTTATCTTTGTGGGTATGAAACCCAAAATTTTAGCTCTTTCAGGAAGCACACGTTCAGGTTCTTCCAACAATGCCATTTTACAATTGATTCAAAGTCGTTTTAAGGATCTAGCTGAAGTTGTGTTGTATCAGCAAATTGACACCTTACCTCATTTTAATCCAGATTTGGATCAAGCTCCTTTTCCAGCGAAAGTTTCTGAATTAAGAGCGTTGATTAAACAAGCGGATGGCATTCTGATTTGCACGCCAGAATATGTTTTCAGTTTACCTGGATCTTTAAAAAATGCCCTTGAGTGGTTGGTTTCTACAACCTTACTTTCTTTTAAACCTGCGGCATTTATTGTAGCTTCTGGCTCTGGAGAGAAGGCATTCGAATCGTTGGATCTTGTCTTAAAAACCCTTTTGCAAGAAGATATTTCTGGAGATGCAAAATTACTCATTCAAGGAAGTCGTGGCAAAGTTGATGCAAGTGGACAAGTAATTCCTGAAACAGAATCGGCAATTGTTGGAGTAGTAGATGCATTACTAGCGCAGATTCACGAAAAGAACAACGATCGTTGATTTAATTCTAATTATCCATTTAATTTAAGAATTCATGATACCATTTACAGTAAAAATTGCAGCTTGCTCATTGTGAATTTACGGGTGTTGTTGATCTTGAGTTTTGGCACGTAAAATTGCGAATTTACGGGTGTGATTGATCTTAATTTTTGACACGTAAAATTGCGAATTTACGGGTGTAATTGATCTTGAATTTTGACACGTAAAATTGCGAATTTACGGGTGTAATTAACGTTGAATCCAGAATTCTAATTCACCTTGCGTTCTAACGTTTCAAGTGGTAAAACACACCTTAAACAGTTCTAGTTTGCTGATCGTTTCATTGCAAAAACTTCTTGGTGCGGTTTACCCTTTTGTTTTCCTGAGATCACCGCAATCAGCGAATCATTGGTAAGTGTATACCGAATGTTTTGTGGGAAATCGTGTTTTCTGTTTTCAAAAATAAATTCGTTGGTAGTTGTATGAATCAATGTGAAATCGACTGGTTTTCCCTCGTTTTGATCAGAAACAGAAGGGATGTAGTGCAATCCGCCGTCCATTTCTACCAAACGAATGGATTCACTGAAAAGGGTATCACCGCCACTTACATAGTAAGATGCTCCAGCAAAAGAGGAATCGCTGTCTTTTTTCCAAGTTTCGGATAGTGTACCTTGATCATCGGTGTTTTCCCAGCGTCCTATGAGCCATTCTGCAGATTGAATTAATTCATGACTATCTGTTTTTGGAGCCTTGTCGTTCTGCGAATTACAGGAGAAGAGGAGTGATGAGGTAACTAGTAGAGCCGAAAGGAAGGATATTATTTTCATAGTGATTTGCTTATAAAATAAGGGATTGTTTGATAAGAAAGATACATCATTTAGTTTACAGTTTGCTCAAAACTCTGCTAAAAGACTGGTTATTTCTGTTCTAGTTGTTTCATTAACTCAATAGTCATGAGGTAGTGTTCTTCAATTGGAACGATTTTTTTCGTAACCTGATTTATGTCCTTTCCTTCCGTCGTCCATAAGTAAGGAAAAAAACTAAAAACGTCTGTAGGTTGAAGTGTTTTTAAGTCTTCTTCCCAATTAGACCAACGTAAGTTTTCGTAAAAGAGGTTCAAATCTGCATTAAAACAAAAGAGTAAAAAATCGGTATAGGTTATGTTTAATGGTTCGAAGGTTAAATTATCGGGAGCTAAATAGTAGATTTTTCCAATATCTTCACCTAAGCCACCACCATTTAAGATGAAAAAACCACCCACTGCATCATCAGCAATGAATAGAAATGACGGTGCTTCACCAAATTCATTGAATGCTTTTCCTTTGTTCCAATTTGGTAAACTTCGGTGAAGGGAATCAACTCCTGAACCGAGGATCCGAATCCACCCGTGATCAATTAAGATACCTCCGCAATGGTATACAATTGCACCCATTGGAGAACGCGTTGTAACTTGCGTGTGAAATAGAGCTTCTCGTGAAATGGTCGTATCAATAGGTATGATTTCAATAAAATTTTTGGCACTATCTACCCAGCTCAAAATGTTTGGCCAACTACTTTCTTTAGTATTGATTAATTGTTCTATACTTCTCACGTTCGATTGGGCCATTGCTTGATGAATGAGAATGAGTAAAATGAATGTCAATATTGCTTTTTTCATGAGCTGTTTTTAGCCTATTTTCTTATTTATCTTCTTGTTCTTCGATTATTGTGTGAATTATGGGATTTTGAAACAGTTCTTCAGTAGATTTCGGGATTTTTTTCAGAACAATGCACTCACCTGTTTCAAGAATTTTAGAATATTCGATGTATCCGTTGGCCTCAAAGGGAATGTTACTAAACGTATCTTCCTCACAGACAAACAAATATTCTTCATAACTAAAGATAATACTTAAGTCTGGATTGATGGTTACGATTGAACGGCAATCACTTTCGCACCCCTGCCAACAGGAATCGGTTAATCTTTTGCGAGAAATTAAACCACCATTCTTGTTAAACGTTACCACTGTTGGAAGTGCATCTTCAGCAGGGATTAGATAGAAAAAGCAAAAATATTTGGTCGAATCTGGTACAATTCCAATGATAGAAACAGGGTAATCATCTCCAAAAATGAGCGTATCTATTTCATCTTCTGTATCGATATCAGTAATAGCTAATGATTCTTGTGTCTGATAAGTGAATGGTAGATTGATTGCTGGGTATATTGAATATAATTGTCTGATGTGTTTTAAACGTTTTTGATTAACTTTTTCTTCTTCCTCTAAACGAATTAGTTCATTTTGATAGTGCTTCATGAGGTTTAATAACTGGATGTTGTCTGTTTTTAGACTGTCAATTATTCGTTGATGTTTGATGCCTTCATTGATTGCTATTTCAAGTTCTTTTTGAATAGATGTGATGATTGCTCTTTGAGCGATTAGACTGTCTAATTTTTGCTG
Source organism: Fluviicola sp. (assembly GCA_043721195.1). Lineage (GTDB taxonomy): Bacteria > Bacteroidota > Bacteroidia > Flavobacteriales_D > Crocinitomicaceae > Fluviicola. The sequence continues at coordinate 3,696 of JAYSRF010000054.1, forward strand.
TTCCAATGGAATGAAATGATCTAATTCTATTAGTCTTTCGGTGAACGGATATATTTTTTGAGAATGACCATAGTTTGAGATGAAAAGCATTAAAATTACAGTTAGTGTATTCATCTTTAACTAGTTGTGTTTTTTTGATCTAAGTATTTCGAGTTGTAAATGCAGTTAAAACCAAATAATCTTTGTTATTTAGTTACTCTTCAGTCACAATAATACCGATTTGTAATGAAAACTGTTGATTTCTGCTAAATTACTTCTCCTTTCTTATCAACTCGTATTTCTTCTTGACTAACCCAATCCTGCAATTCACTGTTTTTGTAAACCTACAACGGCAACAATTGTTATTTTCGTTGCGAGTACCTTTTATCAACTCGGGATAATAATGAGAATTTTGCGTGTTTATTGGATAGTTTTGAGCGTTCTCTTCACGCAATCAACTGTTTTTGCGCAAGATCCGTATTCGATTGTCATTAATAAATACAATGGACTCTCTTCTAATTCGGTTTACAATATTTTTCAGGATAGCAAAGGGTTTATCTGGATTGCGACCGATCGTGGATTATGTCGCTATGATGGATTTGAGTTCAAGAGTTTTAGTTCACCCGATCAAACCTCAAAAGCAGGATCTAATATCAAAGAAGATCAATGGGGAAGAATTTGGTATACCAATTTTGATGGCTATTTATATTATATCGAGAAGGGGAAATTACACGGTTTTCCCCAAAATGAACCCATTGGATATGCGAGTTACGGTATAGATCAACACCGTTTGTTTGTGGTACAGAAAGCAGGGATAGATGTATATGATCTTCGTACCAATAAACGGATTAAAACGATTTCACTCAATTTATCTGCTCTCTGTGGAACAGCCATGTTGAAGGAAGGTTTTGTTGTTACAACAGATAAGATATACTTGATCGATCGATCGTTGAAACTGCTTCAATTGAAAACAGCGATTTCTAAAAAAGAATTGATGCCAGCTACCATTCTTTCTTCTGGAAAAGAGGGGTTTGCTATTGCGAAATCGAATGAACAAAAAACCTGTTATCATATTTCAAAAAAAGGAGTATTTCCTCAATTTTCATTGCATTTCGATGAGATAATTCAGTCAACTTCGTTTGCGAAAAATAATTATTGGTTTTGTACGCCATTGGGTGTTTATCGCTATGATTTGAAGGGCAAATTACTCAATAATGGACGGCCCTATTATAGCGATGAAAGTATTTCATGTGTGTTGGAAGATCGAGAACACAATTTGTGGAT
>JAYSRF010000055.1:0-13951 GCA_043721195.1 Fluviicola sp.
GCTTCTTCAATGGCATCCAACTCTTGCTGGTGATCAGGAGCAATTGCAGCTAATTCTAGTTCAGCTGTTATGACCGTTGGCGTTGCGTTCAATTGTGCCAATTCCGTTTTGCGTTCATCAATACGCTCTTGAGCTGCAGATTTAACTTGAATTAATGCCACTTTGCGATCCTTCGCTTTCTGATCGGTTGGATTTTCTTCCAATGTCGATTCCAATTGCGACAAGGCTTGATTTATTTTATCAACCAACAATTCATCCAACGCATTTTTGGATTCTAATGTCGCTTTTGGTGTGCTTCGTTGAACAGCATCTAATTGCTCCTGGTGATTCGGCGACAATGCTTCTAGTTCGTTTTCAGGTGAAATAACGGTTGGTGAGTTGTTCAACTGTGCTAATTCGTTTTTACGATCATCAATGCGTTCTTCGGTTGCCGTTTTGAGTTCCGTTAACGCCTTTTTGCGGTCATTTGCTTTGGAATCACTTTGGTTTTCAGCTAAAACTTGATCTACTTGCTCAATTTCCGATTCAATTTTAGCGACCAATGCTTCATCCAATTCATTTTTCGCTTCCAGTGTTTTGGCTGGCGTAGATTCATTGATTGCTTCTAACTGCGTTTCATGATTCGGAGCAATGATTGCTAATTCTTTTTCGGGCGAAGTTGAAGTTGGTGTTGCATTCAACTGCGCTAATTCGTTTTTCCGATCGTCGATGCGTTCTTCGGTTGCCGTTTTAAGTTCCGTTAACGCCTTTTTGCGGTCATTTGCTTTAGAATCGCTTGGGTTTTCAGCTAAAACTTGATCTACTTTTTCAATTTCCGATTCAATTTTAGCGACCAATGTTTCATCCAATTCATTTTTCGCTTCCAATGTTTTGGTTGGCGTAGATTCATTGATTGCTTCCAACTGCGTTTCATGATTCGGTGCTATTGCTGCTAACTCTTTTTCAGGCGAAGTAGCAGTTTGCGTATTGTTCAATTGCGCTAATTCATTTTTCCGATCGTCGATGCGTTCTTCGGTTGCCGTTTTGAGTTCTGTTAACGCATTTTTGCGGTCTTTCGCTTTGGGATCACTTGGATTTTCAGTTAAAACTTGGTCTACTTTCTCAATTTCCGATTCAATTTCGTCCACCAAATCGGTATCAGCAGCCAATAATTTTTTGGTTTTTACGGTTGGTGAATCATTCGAAGCGTTATTGATTTGAGCAATTCGTTCTTCGTAATCATCCTGTAGATTGTCAACGATTGGATCTGTATTATCGCTTGGCAATGCTTGAATAGCAGGATTTTTCTTCAATTCGGTTACTTGCTGATGAATGTAAGCGGCTAAGGTATTGTTGTTCTTGGACTCAACCGTTCCTAACTTATTTTGAACTTCAGCTGGAGCAACCGGTTTGGAGCCATCCACTTGGGTAACATCTTGCAAAAACTGAATGCGTTTATCCAATGCATCCGCTTGTTTTGTCGCTTTAAGAATCTTTTTCTCCAGGTTTTCCTTTTCCTCAACGACCATTGTTAACTCGCTTTTCTTACTTGCGATCGCACTTTCAATACCAGGCACGTCTTTTTTCTTCGCTGTTGGGAGTGATGCTTCTAAGTCTTTAATTTCAGTTGCAAGGGTTTGTTCTGTTTGCGTATAACTATCTTGTTGTTTTGACCAATTTGCTTTATCTTTTTCGAGAGCAATCTTCTCCTCCACCAATTGATCAACAGGATTGGAATGATTGCCGTTTTTTACCGAATTAATGGTTGTTGAGTTGCCTGTAATGACATCTTTTAAATCAGCTATATTATTGGCCTGAACATCTTTTTTGATTTCAGCAGTTACAGCTTCTATTGCCGCCAATAAATCCTTATCAGCCGTTCCACTTTTTGTAATACTGTCAGCAAATGCCATCAATGTACGTGCCTCTGTTTTTAAGGTCGCAGCTTCATTCACAGCGTCTTCGGCTTCAGACATAAAACCATATTTCTGCTCGATTGCTGTTGCAGCAGTAGATCGATTCACCAAAGATTTTGCATCTTCCTGTTTTTTTGCCGCTTCATCCAATTTATCCATGGCACTTGTCAACGCACCATTCGCAAGGTTTTCATTCGTTCGAACTTTTTCTTCTTGTGTATTCTCCAATTGTTCAAAGACTGCAACAATCGCTTGTGGACTGGCGTTTTCGAACCCCAATTCTGCTAATATTTCTTGGTTTTTTTTGTTCGCATCTAAGTCTTCGAGGTTAAATTCAGAGACATTGGGATTGAGTTCAGAACGCATTTTGATCACTTCCGCCAACACGCCCATTGGATCTTCGACTTCTTCGTTGAACAGATCAATGACTTTTACAACTTCCGCTTCTTCCAGTGTTTCTTCCTGAATTTTTTGTTTGAGTGGCTTGAATTCACGGAGAAATGGAATGGAAACAACTGTTTTATGGGAAACCTCACTTCCCTCGACCTTCATTTCGTAGGTATATTTTCCACCTTTTGGAAAGGTAATGAGGTAGGAACCTTTTTCATTGGAAGTGAAATTCCCGATTTTCTCACCAGAAGCGAAATCTGTTACTGTGATGGTGATTTTTTTATTTTCAGGATGAATGGAAGAAGCAAACATTCCTTTCACCACAGATAACTGCAAAGGAACCCGATCCACACGTACTTTATAAACGTGAATATTACCGTTTGAACTTTGACGAGAAGATGCGAAATAAGCTGTATTATCTAATGAATCGACAACAAAGAACAAGTCGTTATCAGGTGATGAAATAGCGAAGTCCATGTTTTCTGGTGGACCATACGAATTATTATCTGCATCGTATTTGGAGCGGAAAATATCGTATCCACCCATGGAATTGTGTCCTTTGGAACAGAAATACAAGTATTCACCATTCGGATTCATGTAGGGGAAATCTTCATCGTAAGGCGTGTTTACATTTCCAGCTACACGTTGAGGCAAACTCCAACTTCCATCGGGTAATTTTTTACGGACGTAAATATCTTTTTCCCCTTTATCTGTTTCACCGTAAGAAGAATAGAAAACAGAACTGGAATTGGCAGGTAAATGAATCAATGGCGTGTGTCCTTTTTTCTTATCAATCTTACTTTGATAATCTGCAGCTACGATGAGATCACCGCCGATATTTTGCAAATCATACATTCGGAAAAACTTGGACGTTTCTGTTTCCTTTTTCTCTAATACGACCAAATCACTGATGGTTGTGAGTAATCGTTTCCCATTTTGACACATTTCAATCTGTCGATCAAGTTCAAAAGCGGGTTTTACCTTTCCAGCAGCCTTTTGTTTATAGAGTTCGTAATTCTTGATTGCTTCATTGAATTGATAATTCAAATGATAGGCTTTACCGAGATAATAAAAAGCTTGGACATCAATGGTTGCATCTGTAACCGCGTAATTCAAGTATTTAAAGGCATCTTGCTTCTTGTAGGAATTGAACAACAAACACGTTCCATAGCGGTAATTGTAATCATACGAACGCGGATTGAGTGCTAATAAACGCAGGTATAGTGAAGTTGCTTCTACGAATTTATCTTGATCAAATAATTTGGTTGCGTCTATTTTTAGTGATTCTTCTGTTTCTTGGGAATAAGCAGGCAATTGAACCGCAAAAAGCAGTACAACCAACGACAACAGACGAAAGACCTTCAATCCTGACACTGAATTCATTAAATAATCGTTAACTAGTACGATTAGCGCTTAAAAAGGTTCATTTTACTTTCGTTTCCATGAACAATTCGCCCAATATTTTTCCGATGGGCAATAATTACAATGGCAGAAAGTAAGGATCCGAATATTGGAAGCGCAACTGTTTGTATAGGAAACGCAAACCACAAGAGCAACGCAAAGGAGCAAGCAGCAAGTATTGAACCTAATGAAACATAATGGCTAATCATAAACACGAACAAAAAAACCACTAAACAAATTGCTGCGGCAATTGGTTGTAAACCTACCACCACACCAAGCGATGTAGCCACTCCTTTTCCTCCTTTAAATCCAGCGAAAACCGGAAATACATGTCCTAAAACTGCTAAAAAAGAAGCAACCAATTGGATGTGGGTTAAATGCGGAGCAGTGAATTCATAGGGCAAAATAAAATAGGGCAACAAAACAGCCACCATTCCTTTGAGCACATCAATTGACAATACAACCTTTCCAGCTTTCTTTCCCAAGACTCGAAAAGTATTTGTAGCACCGGCGTTCATACTCCCATGTTCACGAATATCTATTCCATATTTCATCCTCCCAACCCAAACAGCAGTAGGAATAGAACCAAGAAAGTAGGCGGGCAACGCCGCTAAATAATCATTCATCATTGTCGTTCAAACAGGCCTAATAGTTTTGCTAAAAATACTTGATTTGAGGATACCTCGTATAAAAAATTCTTTGTTTTACGTTTATCCTCTTTTATCGCGCTGATTGCAGTGGTTAATTCCGTATCATTTGAAACAATACTCAACTTCCCATCTTTCTTCTCCATTTCATAATTGAACACATAATCAGCTGCTCCTGGCACTTGCATTAAGAAACTGAACTTATCGCCATTTTGCGAGTAAAGCTGTTGGAAAAATGCTTTGAATACAATTTGTCGCATGATTGGTTGTCCATAGAAATTGACAATCGCTGCGCCATCAACATTGGTAATTAACCCTCGTTGCTGATTTCCAGCTTGAGCGAAGGAACTCAACCTGATGCCTGTAACTACAATTGATTTTTCCAATGCATCTGGTGATTTCTTGATCTTTTTATCTGCTGAAAGTGTGTATTCCTCTTTCACTTTATCGGCAGTTTTACGGTCTGACCATTGCAACAAAGCTTGTTCTAGCGTTGTGGAATTAAAGTCGAGCGGTTTGGTGCCTTCTACTTTAAAAATACGTTCTCCGGCAGATTCAAATACTCCTTTATCCATTGGAAGGTTAAAGCGCATTGTTGTGTTCATGGTAGTTTGACCAGTTGTTTGATCATAATTGACTGTTCCAACTGCATCAACCGTAACATCTCCGAAGTCCATTCCAAGATTGATCACTCCATCTCCATTCATGGAACAACTTTCCGTGTGCAATGCAATAAAATTACCAGCTTCACCACGGTTTTTGAGTTTTTCTTTTGATCCAATTTGGAATTCTTTGGCAGCGAAGTCGTATTGCAACAAACCACTTGCGGTCATAACAATCGGATCATTTGCCACTTGCAACGCGGATAAGAAGGTTGGATACAAACTGATACTATCTGTATTCCGTGAATCGCGCCAAACAATTCCTGCCGAGATTGCTTGTCCATCAAGGGTTTTCATTGTTTGAGAAACAGGAATTTGGATGTTTTTCGGATCAACCTGTGCTGTAAATGACATCCAGTTTTTGGCGAATTTCTCACAAGTATGATTAATTCGCGTTGCGCCTTCAAAATAGATCAATGGATTGGATGCTTTGATTCCTAGTTTTCCATAATAATCAAATTGATTACTCAGTTTAAAATTGGCATCACTTTTCACATTACCCTTTGCAAATGTTTGGAAAGAAGAATCGACTCCGATTTCATCCATTCTCAAAAGTGTTTTAGTTGAATCAGCACTAAAGTATGGATAATCACCAACTGAAGTGAAGGCTCTTCTTGCGGTAATCTTTGTTGTAGCATTGACAAATGTGTGGTATTTCGTAATGTAATTGGCTACAATTCTTGAATTCACCAATGGATCCATTTTTGCCTTTTTACGAACGATTACACGCATGCTATCTGGATAAATTCGTGCGTCGGCAACATCAATGAATTCCGTTTTAGTACAACGAATGGTCTTTTCTTTTAAGCTAAACGATGCTTTTGGTGCTTTAAATTGCAAGGAATCTTGATCCGGATGAATGGAGAAGAAATTCGGACCCACCAAATCTAAATCGGAGTTAATCGCAATATCATCGCGTTTTTTGGATTCCATTTCAACTTCATCACTGTCCATCAACCACGTAAAGAAGTCCATTTTACAAACGTATTGGTTTACAGGAAACGTAATCGTGGATTCACCATCATTTGATTTAAACTCACCTTTTCGTTCTTTAAATGACACGTGTGCTTGTACGTTATCTGTTTTAAACGCCAATGGATCTTCATCTGCTTCTGCAAAAGTGTTTTTCAAGTTAAAAATGGACGTATCGGCATCAATCACCCATCGTTTAAATTTGAATCTATCTGAACCTAAATTTGCTTTTTCCAAGTTCATGATCCCATAACCTGTCATTCCTGTTGGCTCAACAATGGCTGTACCGCGCAATTTGGATTGCCCACCGAAAAACACCAAATCATTTTTAGGTGTTGAAGCTACTTTGAGGATACTTCTTTTTGGAACATAGGTGATGTAAGCATCTGCAGAAGTAACATCTGGGAATTGTACACCAATTTCTATTGGTTTATTCGTGAATTCTGCAAATCCAATAGTGGAATCTGGCAAAAAGGTAAACGCTTTCGAAACGGAGGTTGACTGAACAAAATCAATTTTTCCAGCACCTTGTAAACCGTTATTGGACAAAATGATTTTATTATCGTATTTGGCTTTTGTTCCGTAAAAATCATAACCTGTTTTAGGAGCTATTCTTGAAAAACCAAGTGAGTAATCGGGCATGATGCGCAAAGAATCTCTGAAAACAGGGAAAATTCCTGCAGAAGTTAATTCTCCTTTTAAACGGAAGGTTTGTTCTTTAAAATTATCCAAACTATCCATTTCAAAAGGATCACAGGTAAAGAAAAACTTACTTGAATCGTAGGCTCCACGGTAAATTTCTTTGGAATTGTAATAGACTTTCGTTGGTTTAGTCGACTTTAATTTAGGATAATCATTGATCGTTAAATTATTGCCTGAACGATTGTTCGGAGCGTCTATCAATAACTCACCTGTGATACCATTAATCGAACTTGTCATTGCAATCGCTGTATTTCCATCTGCTTGCGATAATGGTTTTACACGAAACAAGCTTTTATCCGTTTTTAGTAAATTGATTTTATTGGATTCGTAAGTGTAATTCGCACTCAAGGTATGCGTTTCCATTTTTCCAACGCTTGCCCAACCTGAAAATTCAAAATCACGGTTCTTCTTAACTGTAATTAGCCCATTATCTGGTAAAACAAATGCAGCTTGAGGGTCTGAAATACGCACTTGATCAACAGCAACCATTTTTATTTCCATCGTAGACAAACTAAAGCTTCCAAAAGCTTTCAATGCGAGACGGTCTTTCGCTTGTTGTTTATAGGTTTCTTGAATCTTTTTTAGGTAATCACTTTCCGCAATTTGCTCTGGTGTATATCCTTCTAGTGTTTTAGGACGTAAATCCGAAACAAATTGCAAATTATCATAGTCTTTTTTGCCATTTCTAGCTTGAATGAAATTATCCAATTTCTGGTTAACGCGCACTTGTTTGGTATCTGAATCATAGCTCAAAAACCCATAACCTGCTAAATCGAGAATGATGGATTTTGCTTGTTCAACTGTCTTCCCCATTGCCGTGGCAACCTTACCTTCATCAATAATATATTCATCGTATTTATAACAATACTTTGAAATGGCAACCAAGGGGTGAATTTGTTCCAAACCTTGAATTCTGTCATACAAACGGCCGTCATAAAAATTCTTTGATTCCAATCGCGCAACCAATTGATCACGTCCTGTCATCGGATCGAAATTAAAAACTAAATCACTTGATTTACGTTCCCACGTAATTTTTGGCACATACATATCTACCATGTGGTAGGAATCAGAAAATGGAGCTTGTGCAACTCCTGTTTTTCCTCGTGTTAATTCGATAATATCTAACTCTTGGCGGTAACTAAATTCCAATCCTGGATGAACAATGGAATCTTTTTCCCCCACATACATGGTAATACTTGCAATTTGTGAGCTGATCTTGCTAGGCGCAACTGTAAACCGTTGACTTTCACTTTTAATGAATATTTTTCCTGCGCGTTTTATATACAATCGAGCAGGTTCTTTTGGTGCACCAATTCCTACAAAATCTTCACCTTGCATGGAGAAACCACCATCGTAATCCATATCAGGACGAATGTTTTTAATGGACAAACGCTTTTCATACGAAACAAATTGAGGAAATACAGCATCTGTTTCACGTATTATTTTAAATGCTCTATCTGTCAATTGCCCTAGAATTGGTTTCGCAAAATAAGGCGTTGTTAGTTTTACTGAATCTGCTGATATATTCGACGATTTCATGGAAATATCTAATCTTCCAATTTCCGCAAATGTTTCAGTAGACGATAATTTCACTTTTTGCCAGTCAATTTTACCGCCTTTTCCTTCCCATTTTTTGAGTACCGGATCATATACGCCACTGGTTTTATAAACCACCATACTATCAATAAAACGTGGGTCTTCTTTTCCTTTTCGATCACGATTTGGAACACCGCACACTAAATTTCCATCCGTAAATCGAATGAATGGTTTATCTGTAAATTCAAACACATAGGAACCATAGAAAAACCATTGGAAATTGCTGGATTCAGCGATTCTTCCTTCTGAGAAAAAGCCAGCTGAAAGTTCAATAAAGTCTTCAAATTTCTTGATATTTCTTGCATCCAATAATTTATCAATTGAACTGTGCCAAGCCGTGTAACTTGATGCTGGTTGCTTGTTTTTCACAAATGAATAGACAGAAAACACGTAGTTATAAATCTCAGGAAAGGGTTTTAATCGCTTTGATTCCATTAAATTACATGTTGCAACCATTTGCTTGAAATAGGCATCCGAAAAATCAGAAGTTTCCAACAAAGAAGCCGCAAGTTCCTTTTTAATAAAATCTTTTTGGTCACCGCTGATGTATTCATTTGTTGCACTTTGTAATGCTTTCACAAACTTCTCTCTATCTTCGGTATAGGATTGAGCGATGGCTTTTACGCCGAATACCAATGCAATTCCAAGTAAAACGATTTGCTTCATAAATCCTTATTTTTTAACGAGCTTCAATGCAGCCCATGTTTCTTTTTCTACCGTTTCCAAATAGGTAAAACCTATTTTTTGACCCAACCCTATCAATTCTGCTGTATCTGACACAAAAAATCCACTGAGTAATAACATGCCATTGGTTGCCAACAGATCATAATACGCTTTCAGATGACTTTTCAATACATTTTTATTGATGTTAGCAAGGATCAAACCAAACTCATTTTCTTCCACACACTCAATATCTCCGGTAGCTGTTCGAATGCAACTACAGTTATTTCTTGCTGCATTTTCAATCGTATTTTCAACAGACCAAGGTTCGATGTCAACTGCTAAAATGGAATTCGCGCCTTTTTTTTCAGCCAAAATAGCCAACACACCTGTTCCCGTTCCCATATCGAGGATATGCTCGGGCACGTTTTCCATATCAAGAAGAAATTGACTCATCAAGTACGTTGTTTGATGATGCCCTGTTCCAAATGACATTTGTGGTTGAATGATGATCTGTTCACGATCTGCATATTGACTTGCATCATGAAAAGGAGCAAGAATTACTAATCGGTCATCCACTTCAACCGGTTCAAAATCAGCTTCCCATTGGGCATTCCAGTTTTGATGTGGAATGATTTTTTCCTCTTTTACAAACTTTACTTCGGGATTTTCAATCAATGAAGTCGTTGCTAACAGTTCATCAATCTGACCAATTGTTACGGGCGCAAATGCCTGAATTCCTGTTGTTGTTTCAATAAAACTTTCAAAACCACATTCAGCCAATTCTGCAATTAGAATTTCCGACCACGGTTCACGAGGTGTCAGATGTAATGTTAATTCGATGTAATCCATGTTTTTTCAGCTACCAAAATTTCAAAATCGGATAGCTTTAATGCTGCTCCTCCTATTAAGCCACCATCTACATTCGGGCACGCGAATAACGCACTTGCATTGGAAGGGTTACAACTTCCGCCATATAAAATGGAATAATTTGTCGCAATTTCCTCACCGTAGATTTCACTGATCCAACTACGAATGGCTGCATGCATTTCCTCTGCTTGTTCAACGCTGGCTGTCATACCTGTACCAATTGCCCAAATGGGTTCATACGCAATGACTGTTTTAGCGAACTCATCAGCGCTCAAATGAAATAAACTTTCTTCCAATTGACGACGCACAAAGGTGGTATGATCATTGGCTTTTCGCACCTCCAACGATTCACCACAACAGAAGAACGGTTGCAATTTATTCATCAAAGCAGCATCTACTTTTAATTTCAATAAAGCAGCATCTTCATGGAAATACAACCTGCGTTCAGAATGACCAATAAGAACCGCACAGGCACCAATTTCACGTACTTGTTGCATGGAAATTTCACCTGTAAACGCACCATAAGCTACATGAAATGCATTTTGAACGCCCATTTTAATTGTGGATGGAAATCCCGTAATCAAACGATCAATGTACAACACAGGTGGAAACAAAATAACATCAACGCCTGCTGCAACGGGTAATTCCGCACAACCAACGTATAGTTCCATTGCTTCTATAGAACTCAAGTTCATTTTCCAATTTCCGGCTACAATTTTTTTTCGCATATTATTTTTTGCTAAATAAATTTTTCTGAATCCAATCAAATGTGGGCATTGAATGGTAGGTGTATTTTCCAACAACTACTCCCTTTTTCATGACCATTAAACAAGGATTTGAACGCGAAATTGCTTTCAACTCCGTTTCATCATTGATAAAAGTTGGCACATAGAATCCATATTTTTTTCTAAAATTCCGAATCGAAGCAGCTTCTGCATTTGTGATAAACACCACTTGAACACCTGCTGTCTCTGCTGCTTTTTGTAAACGTTTTAATTCTGGAATGGCATTTTTATCCATTTGATCCAATTTCTTGGTGACAATAACCAATACTTGATCACCTGTAAATATTAAATCACGGATGTTTACTTCTGTAAAATCGGGATTATTGACCTCAATGGTATCTAAAACAGTATATTCTTCTACTGGATAACTTTCCACGTTGTATTCTACTTGCGGAATTTCAATACGAGAACCAGAAGCAATTTCAGTAAGCCGAAGCCCAGTTACTTTTGTTTGTTTTAATTGTTTTTCTATTATGGGAAGTGATCTTTCGTATTTTGTAATGTCAGAGAGATTCAAAAATGGATTAAACTGTGTTGTAATGGAAGGCAAACGCATTGGGCGAATCACTTCTTCCATCATTGTATCGTATTTCCACGTAGCTGTTTGTTCCCAAATTTTCGAATCAATATAAGCCTGACCTGAAGCATCGTACTTCCTTGTTTTACCTGTTTTAATATTGCGGTAGATCATCGTATTAATGATTTTTCCATTGTCACCATCTTTGGTTTTTTGCACCAGATTAGATCCAACAGCATACGGTCTGTAATCTTTTAGTGGATCATATTTCAATACATACCACACAAAGAAAGAACACCAAAAGGTAACAATGAGTGCTGATCCGTAATGATTTCCGAGCAATTTACCACCAGATCGGTAAAGCCACAATGCACTTATGATTGAAATTGAACCAAATAACAGTGGGAAATACCAGTCGAATACCCAACAGAAAAATGCGATAATAACCATCGTAATGGGAATGATGATCCAATTTTGTCGAACCGAATTGGGTTGTACAATACGCTGGGCTGCAAAAATCCACGTTACCAAATACAACAAAACAATGTCTTTCCAATAAGATTCACTTGGTGTTAATGATCGCCCTACTGAACCTTTCATAGCATCGCCAAAACATCCACAATCGCTTACGCATTGGGGAGAACGCAATTCATCTACCACTATTTCAGTGCTGGTTTTGGAAATAATCTTGATCGATCTATCGGTTTTACTTTCTTGTAATTTCACTTGTGCCATTGAACTACCAACTTGGTAGGTATCACGATCGTTGAATTTCTTGGTGTTATCGCAATTTGAAGTATGCCATGTGAGGAAGGTGAAAAATACCATCATGATCATCAAGAGCCAACTCACTAGTTTCATTTTCCCGCCAATCAAAACCAATACACCTAAAACAATCTCAGCAATGCAAATAACCACCGAAATGACCAATGCCCATTGAATCAAGAATTCTAAGGAAAAACCAGGAGTTCCAAACCATTCTTTGATGCGAAAAGCCAAGGCGCCATCTTCAAAATATTCTTCCAACTTATAGGAAAATCCTACTGGGTCATTTGCTTTAATCAACCCAGAAACAATGAACAATCCACCTACCAAAACACGAGATACTGTGGCAATCATCAATCGACCTTTGAGTAAAATCAGACCTACAGTTGACAGCAATAATAATCCAACGCCAATACAGACGAAGAGAATTTTAAAATCGGTGAAATTTGCATGAAAACCTAACGTAGTAAAAGTCAATCCAGTTAAATTCAACAACACAAACAATGTATTAATTGGCATTGAATGTCCTGAAATAGTTCGCGATCCGTTCATGTTTTCTTAGTAAGTTAAATGGATCAATGCGAAAATCGAATAATTCAGCATATCAAAATAGTTGGCATCAATTCCTTCTGAAATCAATGTTTGTCCATCGTTATCTTCAATTTGTTTTACACGCAATAACTTCATAAGAATCAAGTCTGTCAATGAACTCACACGCATATCTCGCCAAGCTTCACCGTAGTCATGGTTTTTCTTTTGCATCAGTTCGAATGCTTCTTCAATCACATCATTGTAGAGATTCAATGCTTGTTCTTCCGATAATTCAAGACCCAAATCAGTTGTATCACGCACTTGAATAATTGCCATCACACAATAATTTACAATGGCTCCAAATTCACCTTCAATACTCTCACCTACTTTGTTTTCCTTGGTTTCTTGTAGCGTACGAATGCGATTGGCCTTGATGAAAATTTGATCTGTTAACGAACTGGAACGCGCAATTCTCCATGAAGTACCATAATCTTTGGTTTTTTGTTTAAAAATTTCGCGACATTTCTGTACGATTTGCTGATATTGTTGCGATGTTTGTCCCATTCTCTAAACTATGCAAATTTTAAAGGTTGAAGATAGCTATTTTCCGCGAAACAGATCGCTAAACCTCCATGGTAAGTTATCCACGATGGAGCAACCTCAGATCATGGCGATCATCAATTGCACGCCTGATTCGTTCTATGAAGGCAGTCGATTTTCGCTCACTGACAATTACTTAGCAACCGCAGAAGAAATGATTTCGGCTGGGGCAACGCTCTTGGATATTGGTGGATATTCTTCTCGACCGGGTGCATCAATCATTTCAATTGAGGAAGAACTGAATCGTGTGGTCCCTGTTATTTCAAATTTGAGCAAGCGTTTTCCTGAAATCTGTATGAGCATAGATACATTTCGTTCAGAAGTAGCGCGAGCGGCTTTTGAGCATGGGGCTCACATTGTCAATGATATTACTGGTGGAAATGGTGATCCGTTGATGTTTGAAACAGTTGCTCAATTGCGGTGTCCATACATCTTAATGCACATGAAAGGAACACCTCAAACGATGCAATCTGAAACAGATTACACCAATTTATTTGGTGAAATCTGCCAGTATTTTTCGTTGAAAATCAATCAATTAAAAGCGCATGGTGTAAAGGACATCATTCTAGATCCTGGATTTGGGTTTGCCAAAACGATTGAACAGAATTTCGAATTATTGCATCGTTTAAACGATTTTCATTTTCTTGGACACCCCATTTTAGTTGGACTTTCACGAAAATCAACCATCTACAAAACATTGGGAACTACAGCGGAAGAATCGCTGAACGGAACCACCGTTTTGAATACCATTGCCCTAACAAAAGGCACTGCAATTTTGCGGGTTCACGATGTGAAACAGGCTGTTGAGGCGGTGAAATTGGTGAATTGTTTGTAGAAGGTGTCTAAAAAGTAATAAACTGCTGCGTTATTTTCGGAAATCGACGTTGGTCATTTACTTGAGTAAACTCCCAACACCTCATCCTCAACGCCTTGCATTTTATCAATTTTTAATCCACCT
>JAYSRF010000056.1:0-13948 GCA_043721195.1 Fluviicola sp.
ATGGGTGGTGGAATGCGCCAAGCAGGATTTCTAGCCGCAGCTGGTTTATACGCGCTTCAAAACAATGTAGAACGACTCAAGATTGATCATAAACATGCACAATTATTGGAAAAAGGATTACTCAACTGTGCATGGGTGAAAACGATAATTCCTGTTGAAACAAACATTGTAGTCATTGAATTAAATGAACCTGAACAACGTGATGCGATCATCCAACGTTTGTTGCAATTAGAAATCAAAACAGTTGCTTTTGGAGTTGGCATGATTCGCATGGTTACGCACTTAGATATATCAGAAGAACAGATCAACTATGTATTAGCAAAAGTCGCTACCTTGTGACATGATAAATTGGCTGCGTTTCTTGGTGTTCTGCTCGATCTCTTTTTCGGGAATGAGTCAACAACAAGATACCATTCGTTGGTCAATTGATGCCACAACGACCCATTCGTGGATCGATACAACAGTTGGTCGTGAACCGTTCCTCTTTATTGCAGGAATTGACTGGGACATGCAACGGAAAAACTACTATAAAACAACGCATTCACATCTTGTAACTACTGCAAAATGGTTGCATTCAGAGTCATTTATGAATGATTCATTGGCAAGTCGGTATGAACCCTTAGCGCAACTTTATTTTGATTGCTACGAATTGGGATCACGGAAATTACAGCAACAGATTAATCTTCCTTCAATTGATGTATCCACTGAATACATCCAATCATACCAATGGGTAAGCGATCAAATTGAACGGATTAATGAAGAAACAGAATTAGGGTTGAACCAAGCGGCAATGACTCGGAATCGGCAACAAATGGATAGTTTATTGGCAGCGAATCCTCGAATGTTCATTCCAAATTATGTCCCTGGTAAGATCGGATTGGTGGTAGATATTGGAACTGGAGTAACGACCATCTCGGGTGATTTAGCCAATTATTTTAAAACCTTGCCCGCAGTTGGTTATGGAGTTGGATTGCGTGTAAAACGTTGTGCGTTTGATTATCGCGCCTTGCACAGTTTTTCACAAGCGAAACAAGGATTTTCAGTCGCCGATTTTAAGTTTACAGATACCAATCAGTTGCAAATCAATCAGTCAACGTGGAGTTTTGGTTATCAACTGATGAATCAAGAACGCTGGTCCATCATTCCATATATTGGGTTGAGCACCTTTCGGGTGATCAATCGCGATGAGCCCAAAGGATCGTTATTTGAAAAGGGGAGAGCTTCTTACAATTTCGAAGCTGGATGTATGGCAGAATGGCGTTTTCAGCAGTTCTATCAAAGTAATACGGCACAAATTTTCTGGAAACTGTTGTTCAAAGCTGGTTATGCTCCAGTTGATTACTTGAATAAAGTGAAGGGAAATGCGGTGAAATTCCAGATTGGAATAGGTTTTTCAGTGAAAAGTATCGTGAATGTGCCTTTTGACTTGTAGTTTTCGTACTTTTGAAACATGGTGAAATATATCATATTCGCATTCCTTTTTTGCCTTGTTGCTTGCACATCTAAGAACGAAGAAACCATTGGTTTTGATGAATTAGCACCCACTTCAAAACGCTATACCGATCAACAAGCAGCTGATTCAGCGAAGGCATTATTACTGAACGAACGACCTGAATCCAGTCCTTTTTTGGCGATTGTAGATACACTCATGGATGATTCACGATGGATAAAATGGGATACGGTTCTATTTCCAGATCGATTTGGACCCAAAAATCAAGAAAAATGGTTCACCGTTGGAACAAAAGATAGTTTGGTGTTGCTTCACTATACATTCAAAGACAGTTTGCGCACCAAAAACGCCTTTTTTAATTGGATTGATTGTTTTGGCGCGAAATGCAAATCGTATGCTGTAGGTGGAAATATTCGCATACCTAAGCGCAACGCCTTGTTATTGGTAGGCGCAAAGCAACTCATCTTAATTGAAGGAAACAAATCCATTGATGAGGTATTGATTCGTTCTACCATTGAAAAAGACCCAAAGAAAGAAAATTGGCTGTATATCGTTTCCATTCCTAAAACAGGGAAAACCACTTGGAAACGCATAGATAAAGGCGAAGAAAAACCCATAATAAGAAACGATGAAAACAGTTAATAGAGGATACCTACTTGTAGAACCGCGTCAAGCATTTTGCGATTGGGCAAAACAACACGATTCCGATTTTGATTTCGATGAAGAGGATGATATTGAAGGAACAATGTATCTGATCGATGAAGATTTTTTTGAAATTGAACCCGTTATTGAACAACATTTCAAGAAAATCATGAACAACGAATGTTTGGCAGTTACAGACGATGAAGCTGCTTGGCCAAAACCATCGATGGAATTGTTTTTAGCGTGGTTTCACATTCGCGTTGGAGGTACCGTGTTTGACACACGCAAAACAGATCTAATCGCTGATTAGTTCCATTACGGCTTTTTATAATTATGAAAGTTGTGTTTTTTATAACTGGATTATCAATTGTTTTGCTAATAACTTCCGTTCGATTATAAATTTCAGTTCAGAATTTAGGTTTCATTCTTTATCCTCCTTGGCTAAAGAATGAAACCAACGAAGTATGTTGCTTTTAAAACGAATAGCCATTTTAACATTACACCTATAAAGAGTTATCAAGTGATGACTAATTATTCCTTACTTCAACACTAGAATGGATCCCGTAAACTCTTGTTTATTATCCGAATATAGATCTTTTACACGAGCAACCCAAGTGAATTGACCTTCTTGAACAATCTCACCGTGATAGGTTCCGTCCCATGAAGAATGGATGTCATGAGTTTCCCAAATTATTTCCCCCCAACGATTGAAGATGTATAATTCGAAATTGTATTCATCAATTCCACTAACGGAAAAGCCCCACGTTTGATTGTGTGCATCACCATCAGGTGTAAATGCATTGGGTGCGAAGAAAAGAATAGCACTATTAACCGTTAAAATGTGTTCAATTGAATCAATGCAACCTTCAGGAGTCGTAACAACCAATTGAATAGGATATTGATCTACAACACCATCAGGGAAATGAAACGTTGGGTTTTCTTCCGTACTCACAGCTGGGATTGATCCGGGTGAATTCCAACTCCAAGAAGAAACGCCATCAGAAGAATTATTCTGCATTGAAATGGTGGTCTCAAAAATGGTTGTTGGGTTTGCTGAAAGATTGAAAGCAGCTACTGGATTCGCAATTACCGTAACCATATCATTCATCGAAGCAGTATAAACACAACCGAAAATAGAAGTAACTGTAAGATACAAATCATACGTTTGAGAACCTTGGTAAACGTGTGAAACGCTCGTAGTTCCATTTGCCAAAA
Organism: Fluviicola sp.; assembly: GCA_043721195.1. Classification (GTDB taxonomy): domain Bacteria; phylum Bacteroidota; class Bacteroidia; order Flavobacteriales_D; family Crocinitomicaceae; genus Fluviicola. The sequence goes on from JAYSRF010000056.1 coordinate 3,308, forward strand.
GTTCTGATTGTCCATCACCAAATTCAAGTAAAATAGAAGCAATATCAGCTGAATTAGTAGAAGTATTCGTGAACACAAATGTTCCTGGCTCGCACGAAGTTGTTTTATCAACAGTGAAGGAAGGTACAATAGGAGTAGGGAAGGTAATGGTCATGCAATCAGTTACACTTGGCGAACCACATGCTTCTGATAATACAACACAGTAATTGGAATTTGTTGTTGCTGGTGTCACTGTAATAGAGGCGCCTGTTCCAATAGCGGTAACGTTTTCACTCCATGTATACGTGTAAGCAGAACTTCCTCCGGTTCCTGAAGCAGTTAATGTTGTTGAGTTACCCGGACAAATTGTTTGATCAGAAGTCAATGAAAGTAGCGACAAAGGAGCAGGTTCTGTAAGGATTGCATTCACTGTTGTGCTACAATTGTTTAGATCAGTTACTGTTACTGAATAAGTGCCAGCTGTTAAATTCAAAATGGAAGTATTCGTGGTGCTATTATTCCATAAATAGCTGTATCCAGGTGTTCCGCCAGAAACAGAAGTACTAATCGAACCTGTATTTCCACTGTTACACGAAATAGTTTGTGTTGCCAATTGAACAACCAACGTAGGTGATTCTGTGATCACTACTGCGACCGTATCGTTACAACCAACAGTAGAACTAGCTGCACAATGATAAGTTCCAGCACTTAATCCAACGGCAGTAGCAGTTGTTTGGCCACCAGCATCATACCAGTTATAAGAAACGGTACCAAGTAAAGAAGTCATAGAAGCAGTGGCTGTTCCATTATTTCCTCCAGTACAAGTAACTGTAGTTGAGGCTGTAATGGATAATGCAGTAGGTTCTGCTAAAGTAGCACTGATTGAAAAAACACAGTTATTTGCATCTGTAATGGTAACTGTATGCGGACCAACAACCAAATCATTCGCAGTTGGGCCGTTTGAAGTTGAATTATCCCAAGAATAATAATACTGCGGTGTACCACCAGAAGGATTAACAGCGATATAGCCATTGTTTCCACCGTTACAAGCGACATCTTGTTGCGAAAGTGTTGCAGTAAGTGCAGGAATTTCAGATATAACAACTTGAACCGTATCAACACAACCGACTGTCGATGTTGCTTCGCAATGATATGTTCCAGCACTTAAACCAGTTGCCGTAGCAGTCGTTTGTCCACCGGCATCATACCAATTGTATGAAACAACGCCAAGTAAAGATGTCATAGAAGCTGTTGCTGTTCCATTATTCCCACCGCTACAACTCACAAGGGTTGAACCGGTAATTGAAAGCGCAGTAGGCTCATTAATAATAGTGCTTAAACTCGTAGTACAATTATTGAGATCTGTGATTGTAACGGATTGCGCTCCGGCTGTTAAATCACTTGCAAATGAACTGGTTGATGCTGAATTATTCCATGAATAGGTGTATTGTGGAGTCCCGCCACTAACACTTACAACCATAATTCCATCATTTCCTCCATTACAACTTACTGCTTGCTGATTGAAAAGTTGAACCACAAGAGGTGCAATTTCTGTAATCGTCACTTGAATGGTGTCTATACAACCAAGATTGGAACTAACAGCACAATTGTAAGTACCAGCGCTTAAACCAACGGCAGTTTGGGTTGTTTGACCGCCAGCATCATACCAATTATATGTCACTGTGCCGATTGCAGGAGTCATAGTAGCAGTTGCAGTCCCATCCGATCCACCTTGACAACTGACTTGTGTTGTAGTTCCTGAATAAGTAGCAGTTGAGTTTCCAACCACTACTGAAACTGTTTTTGTGCAACCATAAACATCAGTTACAAGTACTTGATAATTACCAGCAGAAAGATTCGAAGCTGTAGGTGTTGTTTGGTTGGAAGGAGTCCATAAATATTGGAAAGGTCCAGTTCCAGCAGTTGTAGTGGCTGTTGCTGATCCAATTGAGCCTGAGCAAATATCAGTTGTTGTACTCGCTATTGCATTCACATTCGATTGGCTTAGCCAAGTTGTATCGGAAACCGCTCCTATCGCACCACATGTTGATTTTAAGAAATAACCAGTTAAACCAGCTGGAACAGGATTGACATTCAAAATACCACCATTATAGGGGAATGTTTGTCCCAATGTATTGGCCCATTCTAAGCCAATAGTGCCAGGTGAGAACCGAATTCCATTATTGGTAGTAGCCCAAGCAGTATTGTTTCTTCCAGGTACGACGATAGCATTTGTACCATTGATGTTGTGCAAGGCATGAACCGCTTTGCCTCCATTCCAACCTGAACAAATGGCTTTGTTCAAGATGTGAGTCTCAATAATATTCGTTGTCTCATAAATGATAATTTGACTCGTATACAATTGATTTGTGCAAGAAAACATGGGTACATTTCTCCATGAAACTGACAGTCTTCTAAAAGGAGCGGTACCATAAACAGCGTATCTAACTGTTCCTCCAGCCCCAGGATTAATATCTTGCCATGGTCCCATAATAGCATCTTTAGGAACACCACCCGCATTTGGAACGACTGTTGTCACCCAAGTAGAACTTCCACCTGCAGAAAAAGTAATGAAGTTGTTAGAACCAATGATGAAATTAGTGTAGACATTTCCAAAATAGCAAAAAGAAAAACCAATTGGGAGCATTGCTGTTTGACTATCGTCAGATAAAGTTACGGCTGTACCATTGGTTAAAGGATCTGGTGCATAAGGAATAGAGGTTTGTGTGTAAGCTAAGTTGCTGGGAGTTCCAACCGGACCTCCAATACCATTACAATTGGTTATCTGAACAGTTTGTCCCGCACAAATAGTGGCGTCCGTTCCCAGACAAACCTGTATTTGAGCATTGAGTTGAATAGTAGTTAGAATGGTAAGTACTAGCAGTGTTGAACGCAACATGTGTAATAATTTATTGTTATACTTTGATTAAAAATGATAACAGTAAAGTGCTAAAAGGTTGAGCGAAACTAAAGAAAAAGTAATTTATAAAAATGTAGAATGAACAAATCTCACGATTGAGTGACATTAATTAGAGAACTTATGAATATTTAATGCGGTTCAGTTTTCAAATCGATTTGGTTCTAAAAATCAGGAAAAAGGGTTTGCTGTTAAAATTTACCCTTTTTTGATTTAAGATGTTAAGTCAATTGTTCATTTTAACAAACTATTTTTATATTTAGCTATTCATTCACAAAATCAATTGTGTTTTACTTATAAAATTGTATGTGACACGCATAAAAACCATTATTTCATGAAGTTCTCAAAACGAACAGTAACACTTTTGGCACTTGGCACTCCCGGTTTTGGTTTAATCTGTATTGCTTTATATTCCTCAACAGGAAAAAATTTTTCACATTCAGCACATGCATTTGGTGTGTTTGTATTATCAGCAGGCGCAGCCTTTTTATTAGGAGCTTTAATTGGTTTCTTGTTTGGTATTCCAAAAATGCCCGAAAAAACAACTAAAACTGGCTCAATGTACAGCCCCAATACCAATTTGGAACAAATTTCCGATTGGTTAACAAAAATACTATTGGGTGCTGGTTTGACTCAAATGGATCAGATCATTGCTTGGGTTGGAACACTCGCACATAAAATGGCAAAAGAGTTAACAATGGTTGGTGATGAAACCATCTTTTGCGCTGCTTTAATTGTGTTCTACGTCGTATGTGGTTTTTTAGATGGTTACCTTATCACGCGAATCGTATTACCCAGAGTATTTGCTAGATCAGATGCCGCGATGGAAGAAGATTTTGAACAGGATATTGTAGACTAAGTAGGTGAGGTGTAGAATAAATGGAAGGTTTCATTAAACCCTCACCAATTCCCCATCGCCAATACCACCATTGATCAAATTCGCATTGTAATAACGTGCATCATCGCTGACTTCTTTTGTAACCCAAGTTGGGATTTCAAACGCCTCATCTTCGCTTTCAAGTTCTATTTCAGCAACAATCAATCCTTCTAATTTTCCATGGAAGACATCAATATCCCAGGTTTTTCCACCAACTACAATTGCGTAACGGTCTTTGGTTAACACAGCATTGCAAAATTGATCCAATAGAGCCAACGAATCTTCATGAGGAATTTCATATTCAAATTCACTTCTTGTGATGCCAATTGTTTTTCCTTTAATGGTTAAGAAGCCTTTATCACCTTTTGTACGAACACGAACCGTTTTTCCTTCTGGATGATGTAGAATATATCCTTGACGAATCGATAATGGTTCTAATTCTTCTAGCACCGCATGAATCGTTGAGTTAACTAAATATTTACGCTCTATTTCTAGCATATTCCAATTTTCCTCAAAGATAACGATAGCAACTTTATGTAACTATTAATTCCATGTAATCCAATTGTAAAAACTCCGAAACTCCGAAACTCATCAAACTCAAAAACTCAAGAACTGAGCCTGTCGAAGTTCAAACTCAAAAACTCAAGAACAGAGCCTCATCTAATCTTCAAAATAAGTACATTCGCAACATGCAGGTGTTGTTGACCTTCGATTATGAATTATTTTTCGGATCCAATAGCGGTTCGGTTGAAAAGTGCATCTTAGAACCGACCAATTCCTTGTTGGATTTTTGCCGAAAACAGAGCATCTCGATGACCTTTTTCATTGATGTTGGTTATTTGCTGAAACTCGAGGAATATGCACCAAAATATCCGCAATTAGCAGATGATCTTTCTCGTGTAAAATTGCAAATTCACGAGATGATTGAATTGGGTTGCTCCGTGCAATTACACATTCATCCGCATTGGGAAAAATCGGTCCACGATGGCACAAAATGGCATATTATAACTGATGGTTGCTACAAATTATCCGATTTCCCACAAGATGAAATGGAAACGATCGTGCGTAAATACTACCACTATCTTGCTCAATTAACGCAGCAAAAAGTACATAGCTTTAGAGCTGGAGGCTGGTGCATTCAACCTTTTTTCAATTTGAGAAACGTTTTTAAAGAACTGGGAATTGTCATCGATTCAAGTGTGTTTCCAGGTGGAAAGTTCGAATCTCCCCATTACGCATTTGATTTTACAGCTGTTCAACCATTTTCGTCCGCTTATTCGTTTGAAGAGGATGTTTGTCAAGAACAATCAACGGGTTCATTTACCGAATATCCAATCGCTTCATGGAAATACAGCCCTTTGTTTTATTGGCAATTATACGGTTGGGGGAAAGTAAATCCCAAACAACATAAAATGATAGGAGATGGTAGTTTTTTGGCACAACCAGGGCGAAAACAAGCTGTCTTGACCCAATTTACATGGAATCATGTCAGTTCTGATGGATTTTACGCAGGCATGCTCAAACGGCAAGCAAACACCTATCATCAAAAAGGATTGGAGCATTTTGTTGTCATTGGTCATCCAAAAGGATTAACGCTTTATGCGCTATCTCAATTAGACAAATTCATTCGTCAGCATAAAAATAAGTACACGTTTACATCGTTTTCCCAGCTGTTATGCAATTAATTCAATCAGAATCGATCGATAGACAAGTTTGGGACGAATTCGTTCTCAACGCAGGAGGAACTGTTTTTTCCTTGTCAGCATATCTCGACGCAACAGCTTATCAATGGGCTGTTTTATACAATTCAGATCGCTCAGGAGGAATGGTTTGTCCGTTTGCTAAAAAGTTAGGCGTTCGTGTTTTGTACGCACCTTTTTTTTACCGATATTCCGAATGGATAGGGGAGAATGCGCCCAGTTTGGATGAATTAGAAAGTGAGTTAAAACACCATTTTCCAGTTGCTGATGCCAATATGAAATGGAAAATTGAGTTATCAGATCAATCAAAAGTACACCAAGAACTCACGGAATCTGATCTTAAACCCAATCAACAAGTCAAACGAATGCTCAAAAAAGCAGTTGTTTACTCGGTTGAAACGAAATTTCGAAAAACGGAGCTTTTAGAATTGCTTAAACAAGAATTAAGCCCGCGGATTGCTGGAATTGACGACCATTCTTTACAATTATTGGATCAATTGGTGAGTCGTTTTGATACAACTTATTTGGTTCAACTCAATTTACACCAAGAAACGGAATGGAAAGGAGCACTGTGGTTACTGAAGTTCAATCACCGTGTACTCTATTTAAAAGGAACAGTAGCTTCAGATGCCAAGAAAAATGGTGGAATGTACCGTTTAATGGAACAAGCTATCAATTGGGCATTTGAACAAGAATGTGTGTTCGATTTTGGTGGATCGAATGCAACAGGCGTACGTCAATTTAACACCAATTGGGGCGGAAAAGACGTTCCTTATTTACACCTTCAATGGAATAATGCACCTTTGTGGTGGAAAATGCTCAAATCACTTCGACAAACATGGAACAACAAGTCATCTTCATAACAGGCGCAACTGGTGGATTAGGCACCGCAATGGTGAAACACTTTGAAAAGACAGGTGCACGATTGGCGTTGCATTCGTTTCAACAAGAAACCTACGATGTTGCTTGTGAACACGCTTGGTTTCAAGCCGATTTAAGTGATGCTGCTTCCATTCCCAACTTAGTTCAACAGGTGCTCGATCGTTTTGGAAGAATTGATGTGCTCATTAATAATGCTGGTATTTCCCGCAATGGTGTCTCTTGGAAACTTGATGCTGCTGATTGGGATGAGGTTTTAGCAATCAATCTTTCTGCACCATTTCATTTAATTAAAGGCGTACTTCCAAGCATGCGTTCGCATCAATTTGGTCGAATTATTTCCATTTCTTCTGTCGTAGCACAAACGGGAGTTTCAGGAACAGCAGCCTATGCAGCAAGTAAAGCAGGATTACTCGGATTGACCAAAACCGTTGCAAAAGAAACTGCAACAAGTGGTATTACTGTAAATGCCTTGGCACTTGGATACTTCGACTCAGGCATGATTTCAGAAGTTTCACCTGAATTGCAAGAACACATTCGTTTGCAAATCCCGAAACAACGCCTTGGTTCCGTTGACACCATTTTAGCCACATTGGACTGGTTATTACTACCAGCAAGCGATTACATTACAGGTCAAACAATTTCTCTCAACGGCGGTTTGCATAGCTGATACTTTATTATTTTTGTAAGATGTTCCCGAAAACCAATACTCCACGATGGATAATTATTCTGCTTGATCTTGGTGTATCAGCAGTTTCCCTGTTGTTGGCGTATGTGATCCGATTTGATTTGAAAGCGGATAAGGAATTGTGGGTCAGCGAATGGCACATCTTATCCAAATCCATCATTGTTTTCTTTGTTGTTCGTTTCGTTGTCTTCTACTTTTTTCAAATTCATAAAGGTATTGTTCGACATACTTCAACGGTTGATTTTCGACGCTTGTTTTTTGCTGTTACAGTAAGTTCAATTGTCTTTTTTGTTTTGGGCCTACTGCGTTATTATTTCGTTGATAAATTCTACCTGTTTCCAGTATCAGTGCTGATCATGGAATACATGATTTGTTTCTTCCTGCTGATTATTTTCCGCGTGACGATCAAATTGTGGTACTTGGAATCGGTTAAAAACAAGGAAGAGCAAGTGCGGATCATTCTATACGGTGCTGGAATTTCTGGCTTGATCGCTAAACGCACCATTGAACGCGATATTCGCTTGAATTATAAAATCGTTGCTTTTCTCGATGACAATAAAAAAATTGCTGGTACACGATTGGAAGGAATTCCGATCATTCATAGTGCTAAATTGGAATCGTTGTTGAAAGATGATCACATCAGTCAAGTGATTATTGCGATTCAAAACCCGTTAGAAGAAAATCGTAGTCGAGTAGTGAAAGCGTGTTTGGATGCGGGAATTGAAATCAGAAAAGTACCGAGTGCAAAAAGTTGGATTAACGGAGAATTTTCAACCAAACAAATAGCCAAAGTGCGCATTGAAGATTTACTCGGTAGAAAACCAATTGTTCTGAATCAAGATCAAATTGCAACAGAACTCAAAGGAAAGGTCATTTTAGTAACAGGAGCTGCTGGGTCGATTGGTGGAGGTTTGGTACATCAATTAGCGAACTACGAACCTGAATTGTTGGTGTTGCTTGATCAAGCTGAATCGCCATTGTATGAGTTGCAATTCGAAATCATGCAACAATTTCCCACTTGCAAGATTGAAGTGGTGATGGGCGACATTCGCAACCTTGAGCGCATTGAAAAACTGTTTCAATTGTTTCAACCAGCTTGGGTATTTCACGCTGCTGCATACAAACATGTTCCCATGATGGAAGACAATCCGTCAGAAGCAATTCTCACCAATATCAAGGGAACCAAGCAACTGGTTGAGTTGTCATTAAAGTATGCCGCACACAAATTTGTGATGATTTCTACCGACAAGGCAGTGAATCCAACCAACGTAATGGGTGCTTCAAAACGGATCTCAGAAATGATTGTTCAGCGTGCAAATGGCATGAATCAAACACAGTTTATCACCACGCGTTTTGGAAATGTATTGGGTTCAAATGGTTCGGTAATTCCTTTGTTTAAACGGCAAATTGAACAAGGTGGACCTGTAACTGTAACCGATGAGCATGTTACCCGTTTCTTTATGACCATTCCCGAAGCGTGCCAATTGGTACTTGAAGCTGGAATCATGGGAAGCGGCGGAGAAATATTTGTGTTCGATATGGGTGAATCTGTGAAAATTATTGATCTTGCAAAAAACATGATTCGTTTGAGTGGATTGGAAGTTGGGAAAGACATTGAAATTCGTTTTACAGGATTGCGCCCAGGTGAAAAATTATACGAAGAATTATTGAGTGCAAGTGAAAATACATTGCCTACACATCACCCCAAAATTTTAAAAGCACTTTTGAGAGAAAGTGAAGCTGCCCAAATGGAATTAATTGATACCTTGATTTCTGTTGTTTCAACTGCTTCGAATATGGAGTTGGTAGGCATGATGAAAACCATTGTACCCGAATTTATTTCCAATAATTCAGAATTTTCAATTTTAGATAAAACCTCATAAGATGATAGAACCGTTAAAGCTGAAAGTGCGTTTTTCTGACTGTGATATGATGCAACATGTCAATAACGCTGTTTACCTCAATTACTTTGAAGAAACCAGAATCCATTACTTTAGTTTATTACTTGGGATTGATTGGGATTGGAAGCGTGAAGGTATTTTGTTGCGTAAAAATGAACTGGAGTACTTAAAACCAATTTTCTTACATGAGTTGGTAGAAATTCAATGTTTCGTTAAAAACATCGGAGACAAGAGTTTTACATTGACGTATGAAGTGCGTGTAAACACAGAATTACGTACAACTGGAACTTCTGTTTTGGTTTGCTACGATAGTACAAGTAAAAGCTCTATTTCCATTCCAGCCAAAATGCGAGCTGGTCTCAACAGAATTCCCTTGTTATTGGAACAGTAATTGTTACGTTTTAAAAAAAGAATCCATGAAATTTCTACCCATTGTATTTTTCCTAATAACTAGTTCGTTATTTGGACAACCCATTATTCCAGTTATCAAGAAAGATAGTTGTTATAAAAAAGCAGATTCGCGCAAAGGAAAACGCTTTACCGAATGGGAGTGCGGAAAAATTGCTGGTGTGGTAGATTGCAATGAAAAACTCGAATTGGATGAAGCTTCCAATACCGTGATTACCGCTTCTGCAAAAAAACCATTTACGGGTGTTTGTGAAACATGCCACATGAATGGAATCTTGGAACGCCGTGTAACCTTTGTTGGCGGAAAACAGAACGGAACAGATACAACGTATTATGCTTCGGGTTGCCCTATGGTGATTCGGACACACGTACAAGGTGTTGAAAATGGTCAATGGACCTATTTTTACGATAGTCTTGGAACCGTTGCTTGGGAAGAAAATTATTCTGTTGGAGAAAAACATGGACCACAAATTTACTTTTCTCGCAAACCAAATGCCTCTTCTGGTGATACCACCAAATATGAAACGTATACCAATGGTGTCTTGAATGGAACAAAGGTTTCCTATAATTCAAAAGGAAAACGCACCAAGCAAAGTAAATATGTAAACGGGTTATTGCAAGGAGCATTTTTGCTGTACAATGCTGATGGGGTAATTATTGAAGAGATCAATTACAAAGAAGGAAAACGGGAAGGGCTTTCAAAGTATTATTACGATGATGGAGTACTGTTGCGCACCGAAAATTGGTCGATGGATGTGAAAAATGGAGAGTTTAAGACGTTTTATTATGGCGGTTTCATCCAGGTTTCAGAGAATTACAAAAAAGGAATTAAAGAAGGTTGGTTTGAAGAGTTTTTCCCTGATCAAAAACGGAAACGTAGAGCGTTGTACAAAAAAGACGTTTTGATCCAAGAACAAGTATGGGATGAACAAGGTCGCGAGATCGTATCTTTTGGAGTGAAAGCTGGAAGTGGTGCTGAAGATGATGCAGTTCCAACAGCTGGCAAGAAAAAGGAAAAAAAGAAAAAAGAGAAAAAACCGAAGAAGGCCAAAAAATCAAAAAAGGGCGAAGAACCAGTTCAACCAGAAGCAGCTGATCCTGAATAAGAAAATTGAAGATGAAGAACAGATTCAATCAACTGCTCATTATCCTTGGGGCAATTTGTTTGGTTTCCATTTTGTTTGTTCCTTGGTTGCGGTATCAACGCCCGGATGATCAAACAGAATTTATCATTCATGGTGGAATTTATGTGGTGCTCTGTTGTTTATTTTCGCTTTTAGGAATGGAGGTTT
>JAYSRF010000057.1:0-41902 GCA_043721195.1 Fluviicola sp.
TTCCTCATCCTTCACAAGCGGTGCTTGCTCTTCCGCATTCCACTACATTTCACTTTTTCCGTTCAAAAGGCGTCATCCTTCTAATTCAAATTTCGTGAAGTCAAAAAGGAAGCCCACCACATAGGATTCACACCTATATACCAAATCATTGCAGTGTCTTAGGCTAATAATAAATTAGTTTATCGGACAATAATGAATTAAAATAAAAATTGAAGTGCAAATAGAATTCATTACTTTTATCAATAGATCATTGTTTATCTTCAAATGGATGATTGATGAGTATGAATTAACCAATTGTTTTCAATCGTGCGATCACTAAAATTAGTCTTTCCTATTAGTTGTTTGGTTCTTCTATTCATCTTTTTGTCGTGTAAAAAAGATAAGGTCATTGTGCCTATACCCGATTGTCCAACAACCTATATTTACGATAACAATTTTGATACAGTATTCCCTTCTAATTACTTAATGACTTATCCCGGTTCATGGTGGGAATACTCGAATGGGACGATTGATTCCTGTTCTTATTGGGAAGGAATTTCTGTGTTTCGTTCTACGTATCAAGGAAATTGTCAAACAATTACTGAAGACAAACAAATCCTTCCTGTTACCAATTATGGTCATATTTCATTTGATTCGTATGTCTATACTTATTTGAATGGCAAATCATCTACTATTCAACGATATTTTGATACAGTAGTTGGAGTATTTATCAATGATTATTATTCAGTATCTGCTACAAATGGGAGCGATAATGGTTTTAACAAAACACTAAAAAAGGAAGTAGTCGAGATGTTTGATTCCTTTACGATTGGTGGCACTACCTACACAGATGTGATTCATGTCCATGTTCTTGACTCTACTTATTATCATCATATTTGGGGTGGTCCTTATGGAAGTGCTGATTATTACTATGCTAAAAATGTAGGAATTATTCGAAAATCATTTTCCAATCAAGGACAACCTTATGTTACTAGAGATTTGGTGAATTATTACATTGCTCCTCATTGAAAAAGAGTTGTAAGTGAATACGTTATAAATCAGAACATGACATTCATCGCCGAACATAAAAACGAATTACTAGAAAAAGGTTTCACAATACTTTCTTCGATCTATTCAGAAAAGGAGATAAATGCTATTTCTGATGCAATCCTTGATGCTGAATCTACCAATGAAACTTTTCGGAAATCTGCTGATTTATTTGCTATTCGACAGTTCTTGCAAGAGGTTCCAGCTGCAAAAGCACTTGTATTGAATGAAAACCTGAAATCGCTCATTAACACCTATTTTGGGACGGATTATTTTGTGGTGAAAAGCATTTATTTCGACAAACCGGCATCATCTAATTGGTTTGTTGCTTATCATCAAGATTTAACGATTTCTGTTGATATAAAAGGTGAAATAGACGGTTTTGGTCCGTGGACCGTGAAACAAAATCAATTCGCTGTGCAACCGCCAGTAGCCTACTTAGAAACCAATTTCACTTTGCGCATTCACCTCGATAATACAGATGAAAACAACGGTGCTTTGTATGTCATTCCAGGATCGCATTTAAAAGGAATTTACCGACCTGAAACCATCGACTGGACAGTAGAAAAAGAAACCATTTGCGCTGTTCCATGCGGTGGTGTAATGATAATGAACCCCTTGTTATTGCATAGTTCTAGAAAAACAACGAATGATCAACAACGACGTGTTATTCACATTGAGTTTTCTGCAAGTGAGCTGCCGAAGCCGTTACAATGGTCGGAACGGATTAGCTTGATTGAAACTCAATTGTAACGAAATTACCCTAATTCCATTTAAAAGAATAGTGATCATTTGTACTGGAATTCGAAGGTTGTAAAATCGTAGTTATACTAACATCGTATTGAACCTTTTTTTAAGACAGCTGTATTGCTAGTTCGTTGACTCTTAAAAAGAAGCAGGTGTATTTTCAAAAAATAAGTTATTCAGAAAAAAAAGATCAATCGTTCTGGTTGAATAGGTCTTTTGCACTGGTTGTGTTGTTCGTGAGTTCCCAACTATTTGCGCAGAAATGTCCAGAAACGTTTGTGCCACCTTGCACGGTAAAAGGGGTCGAGATCACCACTTCTTCTACTGGAAGTTCACAGATTTATACGAGTGCTTTTACATCGTGTGGCGTTTCAACTCTCAGTAATGGGATTTGGCTCGGTTCAGCTGGTGAATTTACCTATACCATGACGTTCAGTAAACCCATTAAAGAAATTGTGGTGATCTTGACCGCCTCTGGAAACACCGTTGACGAAAATTTCATATTCAATACAAATGCAGGAGTTCCTAAGATTGAGAGTTCCAATTCGTGCTTTTCAAGAATTGTAGAAAATCAAATTTTTAGTGGTGCTGCTTCTGCTTCTGATGGAGGTGGTGGAATTTTCACTGTTAAAACCACAGCTCCATTTACAACGATGACTATTTCTGGTGATGGTGGTGAAAATGGATCTATTCTTTCTTTTTGTTCCAGCTCTATTCAATCAACCAATTGTTCATTAGCTGAAGTGATGCCTCAATTATCAGAAACAGCCATTAAAGGAATGTGTGGAATAGAAACAGTCGATTTAAAAACAATTAAAGCTAAAAATTTATCAGTTGGAGCAATAGTGACATGGCACTCAGCACTTCCTGTTTCGTATGAAAATACACTAACGGATTTGTCTGTCACAGCAGGAACCTACTTTGCTGCTTATTTGGATTCAAAACAGCAATGTTACAGTCGTGCAATACCAATAATTGTTTCCATTCCACCAATTCCAGTTGTAAATGCTGGAGATGATCAGACTATTCGTTCTGGTGAGTCGGTGAACCTTTGGGCCACTGGTGCAGCTATTTTCACATGGGATGAAGGAGTGATTCAAGGAAAAGCATTTTCACCTAGTTATACAAAAACGTATACTGTTACGGGGAAAAATGAACAGGGATGTTCTGCTACAGATCAAGTAGTGGTTACAGTGGAAACAGGAGGAACGCCCACACTAGCAGAAGTTCCCATTGAAACATTTGATACTTCATTATTCAAATCAGTGAACATTGTTTTTGTCTTGGATATTTCAAGTTCCATGTCAGCTTATGGTAAAATTGACTTACTCAAATTAAGTATGACGAATTTACTTGAGCTCATTCGTCCAGAGGATCGTATTGCGATTGTCACCTATTCCTCCAAAGCGAATGTGATTCTTCCTCCTAAATCAGGCAATGATAAAGATCTGATCATTAAAACGGTAGAAGCTTTAAGGCCTTTTGGTCATACAGCTGGAGCAGCGGGAATTAAACGCGGATTTCAACAAGCCAAGAAAACATTCATTCCAGGAGGAACCAATTTAGTCGTTGTAATAACTGATGGTGCTTTTACAAGTAAATCGGGAAATTACCTCAAAGCGATTGAAAAATATAAACAGCAAGGTATTTATCTTTCAGTGGTTGGTATCAAAAATGCGCATAAAGATGAAGAAAATATGCGTGAAGCGGCAACACTTGGGAATGGTGAATACGTGCCTGTTTTTAAAGAGATTGATGCTGAACAGAATTTAATTTTGGAAATTAAACGACATGCGTTTAGGTATTGAAGTTACGATTTTTCATAAAACACTCTTTCAGCTTTCTCTTTTGTGAATGTACCTCGAAGGTATTAAAAACCTAAGCCCATTCATTGAACAGACTTAGGTTTCAATTTTTTTATCGTGTCATGCGTGTGGCTAAATATGCAGTCGCATATTGTATACCTGATTGTAATAAGGCGTTTTGCTGATCTTTTGTCAAATTAAAATCAATCGCTGAAATCCCTAAATTATCAATGATAGCGGTTCTGTTTTTTTCTTCCGCGTCATATTGAAAATCAATAACTTGTGCATTCATAATGGTTTCAAAAACTGTTTTCACGTAAGTAATAACATGATTGTACTCAATTGTAACAGGTGGGGCAGTATTATGAATATCAGCTAAATACAAGCCCATTGTTTCTGGATTTGGAGTGCCAGCGGTATCAAAATAGGTGATTGGAAAGTTATACAACATTCCACCATCTACATATAAATGGTCATTTGGATTGTTGTTGGTGAAGGTCCAAGCTTCGAAAAACATTGGGATAGACATGGAAGCGCGAATGGCTTCTGCTACAACAACATTCGGTGTTTCAGAGTAGGAAAACACACGCAGTCCTTTGATGTTCAAATCTGAGGAGAATACATAAAGGTCTTTGCAGCCAGCGTTTTTAAAGTCGGTAAACGTTGCGGTCGCGGCGAAACCTTTGTTGACAATTTGCGCTTCAATCCAAGAAAGCAGCGCATCTCCTTTATAAATTCCATATTTTGTGGCAATTCGCAATAAATCTTTACCGTCTTCAAAAGAAGCAAAATTTGTTCCTTGAACAATTGTTGTGATTTCGGCAGCGGTATAATTTAAACTCACCAATGCAGCTGTGATAGCTCCAGCAGATGTGCCCGCAACTTTTTCAACTCCTTGTAAAATAGCGTTTTTTTCCAATACTTGAATGGCTCCTGCATAGGCAATTCCTAATACGCCACCGCCTTTAAAGGCTAAATTTTTAATGGGTGTCATGTTCTTATAATTTAAATAGTTGAAATGTACTTAATGGCTGAAATAGATGGGAAAAATAAATAAACTCCTCCTTTCACCGTGACAAATTGTTTCAAATCTTTCACACATTTATTGATTGGATTGTCTTGAATTGTAAAATTCTGCACGCAATTTTCACCAGCAACATCACGTACGCCAGTTATTGGATCTGGATCATTGTACAGTTGTTCAAATCGCGGGAAATTGGCCCACGTATGTTGGATAAATTCATATTGTCCAGCGATATCAGCATTGAAACACGTAAAATGCAACCCAATTTCGTTTTCAGGTTTATGATTTGTTGGTGTACTAACCAATGGTTCTCCATACGAACGACCTCTTCGGATAATACGGTGTTTGTTTGTTAAATTCAACGATTTTCTTGCTGAGTTACCTTCAAATGAATCGCGAGGATTATTTCTTCTCATATGTGAACCGAAAGGGCATTTTTGAGCGTTTTGATCATCTGCATGATAGCCAAAATCATCATCATCTGTCATGCCCGTATTCGGCATGGCATCTGGGAATTTTACGAGGGGAGAACCATTTGGCCACCGTCCGATCATTTTAGAAGCCAACTTGATACTTTCTGCTTCATTGAGTGATCCATCCTCCGATTTGGTGTTTTCATTCATGAATTCCCAAAACACATCTACCTTTTCTTCCATTTTTCGGTAAACCATATAGCTCCCGTTGTGACCAAGATCTCTGTTTCCAGAACCTCCATTGTCTAACGGCAACAAGCTTACATCACCTTGTTCTTTATAAATGAAGGGTGTATCTGGATAAACACCATATTCATTTTCATAGCCCAATAAAAATTCTCCTGTTGCAACCATATTGCTTTTAGGTCCTGTTTTTTCAGTTCCTTTAATAATCGGTTGAGAAATACCATCCCTGAATCCAATATGGATTTTGTTATCTTCCAATAATTTACCATCTAGTGGCAAAACAATACTTAATTCATGTTGTGCAAATCCGGCTTCTAATTCAGCTGAAAATTCAGTTAAAATAGTTTCGTTTTCCCCAAAAGCCATGAGCATGATATGAATGTTCTCGTCACACGTATTTGGATCTTGAGCATTTTCAGCATTTCCACCAAAGATCCAGTTTTTTGGGTCGCTCGTTCCTTCATCACCAAGTAAACGATTGCGGTGTAGAGTATCAATTCCTTCTCTAAACTCTCGTGAAAAAGCTCTTAGGTTTTCTTCGTTCATGCCAAGCGCTTTTAAACCTGGGTGTGAAAAAGCAATGTTTAAGGCTGTTTTAATTGGTTTGTGGCTACCATCTGTGATATCATTGCAAATGGTATCAAGCCATTTTTTACCCAATACCGCATTACCGACATGTAATAAATAATAGCGCGTATCTTTTAAATGCCCATATCCGCGCAATATGAAGCCTTGAATATCTTGTTTGTTTACTGTTTTCATACTAAATTCTTTCTAGGAATGATGTTGCTTTTTTCTCACTTAAATCTTGATTCAAGAGATTTCGAATAGCAGTGTTGTTATTGATGTTTTTGATAGATTGGGTCAAATCAGCTGCATACCACAGTTGCGTTTGAATTTGCGTATTTCTTGCCCAAGCTAAGAATTGACGTTCATTATACGCACCACCAAAAAAGAGAAAGTAGGCGCGTGGAAAACGATCTGTATTACTAAAAATACCCGTTAATCCCCAACCCGATTGATCAATGAAATCCGCAAGGTATTGCGTCCAGCTACCATCAAAATTACTGAAGAACAACATGCGCTTTTTGTTATCAAGTTGTACCCATCTAGCAAAGTGAATGGTAGGAATACCCATCAAATTTCCTTTTACAAAGAACACTTTCACCAAAACACGCGTGAATAAGTATAAACCATTCACCGTAATGGCTCGAGAACGCCCTTTTTTCATTTTGATGATTTGAGAAAATTGATTTTGAAAATGAAAATCCTCATCTAACTCCATTTTTTCAATTTGATTATCATCTAATTGATTGGGAGTTTTGCCCAATGGTTTGTCTTTTCGTTCAAAGAAAATCTGAATGTATATGGCCCATAATATGATCACTGGGACCAATGCAAGAATGATAATTCCAGCAAAAATTAAACCGAACCAGTTGATTCCAGGCGTATTTATTTTGTCTTTTGCCCAACTATATTCAGGTTTTGACAAGATCGTTTCTCTTAGTTTGGCGTGGATCTGTTTGGCAGACATTCCTGTCCAATTTCCGCGATAAATCAGATCAGCAAGATCATAATGTAACTTCTTTTCTTGGGCAATAACCCTTACTGTTCTTCCTGGAGAACCTTGGTAAAAAGCGGCTTCCGGAATCCGAGATTTTTTTAGAAAATCTAATTTATTCGCAGGTTGATATCCAACTGTGTTTTCATAGATTAAATCTAGAATAGGACCTAAATAGTTTACTAAATCTTGAAAATGGACGTCAGGATCACCGTCGAAGTTTGATGAAAAAACCAATTGATCGGGAATTACTTCTCCATCAAGTGTTTCACCAGGGACAATTACCCATCTGGCATAATGTATAGTACCAAGTTTTCCTAATGCCTCCCGAAATTCATTTTTTCGTGCAGCCAATAAATCACTTAATTTTTTAGATGAATTTTCTTCAACTGTTGAAATTAAAGTAAGTGCGTTTTGTTTGATAATGTTCATTAAATAGTGTTCAGAAATGAAAAATAGTTTTACAAAAAACAGATGCTAGCTCAGTGAATGATGTATTGATCGCTGAAATCTGAAGAAGAAATTATTGATACAATCTGGTGAGTGAATCGGTTGGTAGTAAAGCAAGTGCTACTAACGGATGAATAATGACAATTTGTAATCAATTTAGTGTATTCAAATTCAGATTTTTTTTCCATGCAGTGAATTTTGGATTGGGCTAAAATAATAAATTTATTATTCAATACAATAAATGTTAAAACTTCTTATTCATTTATAGTATCCACAGTATCAGTTCAACCAAACTATTTCTGTATTAGTAAGAACGAATCCTTAAGTTGTACCTTTCAATTGGTATCTGAATGGTGGATGCGTTCAGTTGTAATCACATTTTATTTTCAGTAATTATTTTTTTATAACGGTCGGTTTTGATAAATAAAAACTATTTTAGTCTTCAGAAATAAGATTAAAACAATCGCTATTCGATTAATAAACCATTAGTATATAACCAATTGGAGTTGTGTTTATATTGATTTTGATGATTCACTCCACTATTCAGTATTGACTATGACAATCGTAAACAATGCACTTGATTTTATCAAGTTTAAAAAGGAATTTTCCTACGCTAAAACAGCACCTACATTGGTTAGTAATACCATTGGGATTTCAGATGAAATTGCTCGTTGGGTCTTGGATCGAAATGCCATTCTATATAAGAATGAAGTACATGCCCCACGCATCATTCAATCAAAAATCAAACGGATTATTGGAAATGATGACCAAGGAAACAGCCCCGTACTTCAAATGACTGATGCGCTGATTTACAGTGCTGACAGTATTGTGCGTTTTTGGGAACAACGATGCACACCTCAAAACAGACTGTTGCCGACTGATGTAGGACAGAAGGATGCTGTATTGGATTTGTATCACCAATTTACAGGCGAGTTCTTTCAGTCGAAAGTGACGAAATACATGCTTGCCAATATGCTGACTTCTAAAAAAAATGCAATCGCTGTGTTTACAGAAGGTATTTCTGATGGAGAGAAAATGCGTTTTAAATTAGTTTTCCCTTTCATTAAAGCCAAATTGAATAAAGAATTTGAATTGGCAACAAACAGCACGGAGGATAATCTTAATCAGATAAAAAAAGTGTTTGCTCAAGTTAGTGATTTACTTAGTGATAATCGAAAATATCTTGTTGGAGATCAATTTACCTTAGCCGATTTAGCATTTGCTGCTGTTGCTGCACCAGTCATTTTACCTGTAGAATTTGGAGGTTCTCTTCCAGCAATCAATGAAATTTCTGCAAGTTATAGAGCAAGTGTGATTGCATTAAGAGAAACACCCGCTGGACAATTTGTATTTAGAATGTATTTGGAAAACAGACCTGTAATGCTTTCTCAATCACTGATTCCTGAAGAACCTGGTTTTTTTGCCAAATTGATGGCTCGAATGATGATTTCGATGAAGAAAAAGCAGTACAAATTATTCTATTTTCTCCAGAAAAGATTTCCAGTGCTAAAAGTGCCGTTTGTGAAATTGGTGGTAGTCAGTAAAAATGATTTGTTGGTCGAAACACTGGAACGCGATTTAGATTTCACGATTGAAGAAATCAATAATAAAAAAATGTCTGAACAAAAAGGGGCATTCTTTTTAGGATGGGATAGAAACAATCCTCAGTTTAATCGCGAACGTGACTTTGTGCGTAAAGCAACGAAACGAGAAGATTTAGACATCATTCGAACATTTGTACGTGAATCAGCAGAAGATATCTTGAAACACGCTCAATCCTATGGGAAAATTGATGTTTCAAGTAGTTTAGCGAAAGTGGTAATTGTTCGCTTAATTGATTACTACTTTGGTGTTTCAGCACCAACAGAAACAATTATGAAACACTGGTTACGCATCATGTTCTTTGATTTGTTCCTGAATTTTAAAAATGATGCTGAAAAACATGAAGAAGCATTAAAAGCGGGAAATGACAGAGCTGTGTTTTTGTTTCAAGTAATAAAAGACAGACGTCAGGATTTGAAAGATGGCAAAACATTGCCAGATAATTTGTTTAACCGTATGATTTTAATGGCGCAAGAACCAGGAAATGAATGGGCTGATGACGATGTACTTCAACGAAATATTGGAGGGTTATTAACAGGCATTTTAGAAGGAACGAATAAATCAATATTGTTGATTTTGGATGAATTATTTAATCAGCCAGAAGCATTGAAAAAAGCCGTAGAAGTAGCGCATGGCGATGATATGAATAAAATGTATGGTTATATTTCTGAAGCTTTGCGTTTTAATCCAACCCAACCTGGTGTGATTCGCTACAGTGAACAAGAACAAACAATTAAAGGGAAAGGATCGAAAACGTATAAAGTAAAAGCCAAATGTAAAGTATTGGCGCTTACTGCAGGAGCCATGTTTGATCCAGAGGCATTCCCAGATCCGAAAACCTTCAATGGCGAACGCAAAGACGTAACGTATATGAATTACGGTTTCGGGTTACATGAATGTTATGGAAAATACATCAATGCAGTTACATTAACAGAGATTGTTGCTGCAACACTTCGACAAAAAAATATAAGAAGAGATTCAGGTCGCATTGGCAGAGGTACTGGATTATCAACAGATTTATTGCCAACCAATTTTGTAGTAAAATTTAATTAATACATAAGTAGATATGTCAGCAGAATCGTTTTTTATGCTTTTAACCGTTATTGGCGGTATAGGTTGGTTATCACTTATAGCTTTGAGTCCATATTGGAAAAATGTGGACCGTTTTATTATTGGGGTCATTGTGGTGTTAATCGCCATTACTTATTCCTACCTAAATTTCGGGAATATTGGTTCAGTTGGAGGACCAGCGGCTTTTATGTCTTTTGATGGTGTGTTGAGGGTGTTTGAAAATCCTTTTTTAGTAGATGCTGGATGGGCGCACATTCTTTCATTTGATTTAATGGTTGGAATGTGGATCAAACACAACGCTGCTCAATGTGGTATAAAATACTGGATTGTTATTTTGGTGTTGTTGATTTCAATTTCGTTTGCCCCATTAGGATTGTTAATCTATTTGTTGATTCGATGGATCAAAACGAAACAGTATTTCACGAATTTTGTTTGACATCCAAAGATTCATCAATATACTCTCTTTATAAGAAGAATGGTTGATTTTTTAACAGTTGTATTTTTATTTTAATGAATGCAATTAATTAAAAACCAGTGGTTTAATTTTGATATTTATTTTGTAGTTGTTGAGATTAGCTCTAATTTCGCCAAAAATCTATTTTATGAAAAAAGTAATCTTATCTGCTATTTGCTTGTTCGGAATGAGCTATTCTTTCGGACAAAATCTTGAAACTGTTGCTAAACAAGCTGCCATCGATGCTGGTTGCATGGAAAATGGTGCTTATGAATATTCAGTGAATACATTAGGTGGTTGTGCTTCAGGTCCTGCTACAACAAGTGTTTGGTCCGAAGTATACATTTTACCAAAAGTGAATGCTCACATCGGTCCTTATGTGAAATTAGCACCAATTGCTCGTGTTACACTTTGTGGAAATGAAGTGTTGACTGTAGAGTGTTTGTTGAACTAAACAACTTTAGTTACATTGTGAAAGCCGTTTACTTAATTGTAAGCGGCTTTTTTTAGTGTGTGTAATTCCATTAAAAGACCGTTGCAAAATTCATTAATCGAGGCGTGATTAAAATTTAACACCGCAGTTTACATTTGTAAATGAGGATGTTAAATTTTTGAAATAACGAAGAGTAAGGGGTTTTTGCAACGGTCTTATCAAAGCATTTTCCACACTTCAAGATCTCGTGTTTCACCCACTTTTTTGAAGGGAAGTTCAATATCCCAATCGCGTTTATCAATCACAATATAATCACCACCTTCTTGGCGTATTTCGAGCATTTTAACTGGATTTTGAATTTCTTCTGGTTTTAATGACCAACCTTTTCGATGATACCAATACATCCATTCTGGATTTGGGCCTGAATGAATAATGATTTTCTCGCCTTTTGGAACCAATTGATTGACTTGCTGTTCGAGTGTAAGTTTGTACTTTACTTCCTCTTTTATTCGGAAATCTGCGATTTGATTGCCAATTCCTTCCGTTGCTATCAGCATCAATAATGCAATTCCAAGTCGTTTATCAAGTCGTTGTAAGCCCAATCCGGCAATTACAGCCAATACGGGTACAAAAGGCAAAACGTAATAATTGTGTGTTGGAAAAACAGCCCCCGTTTTAATGGAAAACAGCAAAAAGATACCTGTCAACGAAACGATACCAATGAATGTTAAGCGATTTCTACGATAACCAAGCCAAAAAATTCCAATCAGTAATGGAAATAACACAATGTAAGAACGCAAGGCGCCAAAGTAAAATTGTGCTGCGAAATCGCTAAACAAGGGTTTGATTTCCAGCCAACCTTCCGTTATTCCTTTGGGAAAGAAAAGTACAAATCCGTAGGTTTCAACTAAATGAGGAACCCAACTGAAATACCAAAAAAGGATGAAGCTACTCGCAATGCCTACTGCGATTGAAATAGTGATTTTGGTTTGAAATCGAATCGTTTTGCACAACCACAATGGAATAATTAATCCGAATAAAAAAACCGCTGGAATCTTGCATAAACCGCCTAGTGTAATGAGAATTGTTGCTAAGATTAAGTTGTGCCATTTCTTGGAATCGATGAACAACTGAAAACAATAAATTCCCACAATAACGAGTGCTACTGAAAAAGTGTCTGGCATACTCTTGCGTGAGAAGACAAACCAAAGAGAAGTTAGAAAGATGACAGTTGCATACCAAGCTGTTCGTTCATTCCACCACTTTTTGCATAGCCGAAAAAAGGCAATGACAGCCAATGAACAAACAACTAAATTCAGCAGTCTGCCATACCAATGCGCTTCACCAAAAACAAGTGTGCATCCAGCAATCAATGATTGGAAGAACGGAAATTCGGAACCAATGATTCCGGTGCGTTGTCCGCCCATGTCGACCATAGGGTAGAGGTACGAGAAATGACCTTCTGCCATGTTTCTGGCCATCATATTGGTCAATGTTTGTCGCCAGCTGTGCCAAATTTCGAGTGGAGGAAATGTTATGCCAATTAAACGAATCAGGAAAAATCCGAGTACGAGACCTTCAATGGTTTTGAGTTTCGACCAGATTTTCTTCATTTCAATGAATCCTGAAAGAGCAATACTTGATTACAGAACCTTTCGCTGTAAACAGTTGTTCGTAGTGCGTTTTGATGTGCAAAATATCTTTAATCGTGTCATCTAAATCGGCTGGAAGTGATTTGTACAAATCCCAAGTAGACTCTACTAGTTCATATTGATGCGTTTTGATTTCCTCTTCCGTAGATTCAAACAACAAATCGCTATCTGTTTTTAAATGCACCAATCCTCCTTCTTTTAAAATGCGTTTGTAGCGATTAATGAATAACTCTGAGGTCAATCGTTTGCGCGGTTTTATCGGTTGAGGATCAGAAAAAGTGAGCCAGATTTCATCGATTTCATTTTCGGCAAAATACGATTCAATGAAATCAATTTTAGCACGTAGAAAGGCAACATTATCCAGTTTTCCGTCCAATGCTTCTTTGGCACCTACAAACATGCGCGCACCTTTAATATCCACACCAATGAAATTGCGATTGGGGTAATGTTTTGCCAAACCAATGGTGTATTCACCTTTTCCACACCCTAGTTCTAATACAATTGGGTGATCATTTTTGAAATAATCAGTTCGCCATTTACCTTTCAAAGGGAATGAACGAATTGTTTCTTCATCAAGCGTCGGTTCAAAGACATTGTCAAATGCCTTCATTTCCGCGAATTTTCTAAGTTTATTTTTAGCCATATTGTTATCGACAAAAATAGAAAAAACCTTGCGTTATGTGTTCATAAACATTTCGTGCAATTTCTGTTGAAATGTTAGCGGATAATCAACCCAATGATTAATTTTACCCTTCTAAACAAAAATCAATTATGTCAAAGCAGCATCACCACGCTTTATCATTCGCGGGGTTGTTAATAACGGTAGGTATTATATTTGGAGATATTGGTACTTCTCCGCTATATGTGTTAAAAGCGATCGCCAACGCAGACCCCTTAAGAGATGCTGCCGGAAAATTGGTTTATGTTAAGGGTCATTTAGTAGAAAATGGAAAACTAATCACCAATCAACTCATTTTAGGTGCTTTGTCTTGTATTTTTTGGACATTGACCTTACAAACGACCTTAAAATATGTGATCATTACCTTACGTGCCGATAATAAAGGTGAAGGAGGAATATTCTCATTGTATACATTGGTTCGTCGCCGTAAAAAATGGCTGGTGATTCCTGCAATTATTGGTGGAGCAGCTTTGTTAGCCGATGGATTGATTACACCACCCATTTCCGTTTCTTCCGCAATTGAAGGATTATCTACTGTAAATCCGAGTATTCCAACCTTTCCAATTATCATTGGAGTGATCATCTTCATTTTTGTGATTCAGCAATTTGGAACTAAATTTATTGGTAAGGCATTTGGTCCTGTGATGATGATTTGGTTTTTGATGCTTGGGGTTGTTGGAGTAATAATGGTTTCCTCCGATTTATCGATCTTAAAAGCCTTGAATCCGTATTATGCCTATGATTTATTGAAGAATTACAATGGTGGTTTTTGGTTGTTAGGTGCCGTTTTCTTATGTACAACTGGAGCAGAAGCGTTGTATTCAGATTTAGGACATTGCGGGCGAGAAAACATACGTATCAGTTGGATTTTTGTAAAAGTAATGTTGATATTGAATTACTTTGGTCAAGGTGCTTATTTGTTGAATAACCACAACGGGCAATTCATCAATGAGGAAAATCCGTTTTACATGATCATTCCTGATTGGTTTAAAATACCTGCAATTGTGGTTGCAACAGCTGCAGCAATTGTTGCCTCCCAAGCGTTGATTTCTGGTTCATTTACGCTCATCAATGAAGCCATTCGTTTGAATTTATGGCCGCGTGTGAAAGTGAATTTCCCTTCTGATATTAAAGGTCAATTATACATTCCTTCTGTCAACTGGTTCTTGATGTTTGGTTGTATCGGGGTGGTATTCTTGTTCAGAAAGTCTGAAAACATGGAAGCGGCCTATGGTTTGTCCATTGTGTTGGCAATGATAAGCACGTCTATATTGTTGATTTTTTACATGGCACGGAAACACTGGAATCCTATCTTAAGGTATTCCATGATCGCTATTTTCTTTATCATAGAGAGTGCATTTATGATTGCGCAAATCAATAAATTCCCTGATGGAGGTTATGTTACATTGATGATAGCAGCGATCATTATTACATTGATGTTCATCATTTACAAAAGCAAAATCATTCGAACTAGTTACTTGGAGTTTGTGAAAATCAAACATTACTTGCCTTTGTTGCAAAAATTATCAGTTGATGAAATGATTCCGACGTATGCAACTCATTTGGTTTATTTGACAAGTGCTGAACGATCAGATGAGGTGGAATCGAAAGTGTTTTATTCTATTTTAGAGCAGCAACCGAAACGTGCTGAACGTTATTGGTTTGTGCATGTTCATACAGATGATGAGCCGTATACGATGGAATATAAAGTCACTAAGCACGATGAGAATGATTTGATTCGCATTGATTTTAAATTGGGCTTCCGTGTGCAACCGAAATTAGACACAATGTTTAAACAGGTTGTAGATGAAATGGTTCAAGCAAATGAAATTCAAATTAAAAGCCGTTTTGCCTGTGAATACCATCATGGTGATCATATTGGTGATTTCCGCTTTGTTGTGATCCGTAAATTCTTGTCCAATGACAATGAATTGCCTTGGTTCCAGAAAATCATCATGAACGCTTATTTCTTTATTAAAGGTTTGAGTTTAACCGAGAAAAATGAATTTGGTTTGGATCCAAGCTCGTATGTGGAAGAGCAATTCCCGTATGTATTGTCCAAAGCTGCTCCTTTCGAAATGAAACGTACGAACTAATTTAGTTATGCAACCGCAACACATCACAGGTAAAAAGGTGTTGTACGGTTGTCTCAACTGGGGAAGTGGGCATGTTGCGCGCTCCATTCCTTTGATGCAACAATTGATCGATCAAGGAAATGATTTGACAGTTCGCTGTACGCTATCTCAGCAGAAAACGTTTGTTTCGTATGGCATTGTTGCAAGCTATTGGGTAGATGAAGGATTTCAGTTTCAATTTAAAGGTGACGGTCGTTTTGCAGCAGAATTACTGAGAAATGGATGGCGCTTTCGAAAGTCGATTCAACAAGACAAGCAAGAGGTAGCTGATTACTGCTCCAAACACAGCATTGATTACATTCTGTCGGATCATTGTTATGGACTTCAGCATCCGAGTATTCATTCGGTATTTATTACGCATCAAGTGCAATTACCACCCAAATCTGGTTTCTTCGCACAATTCATTCACCGCAAATGGATGAAAGACTTTCAAACGGTTTGGATCATGGACAATGAACGGGAATCGCTTGCTGGACAATTGAGTGAAAAACCAATAAAGAACAATGAACAGTATCACTTTATTGGTCATTATTCGCGGTTTTCAACTACTGTAAATGCCATCAGCGAATCGAAAACAATGGTAGCCATTATCAGCGGACCAGAACCATATTCAGAACAATTGTTTGAACAAATTTGCCAAATTGCGAATCGAGTAGGAGGTAAGTGGACGGTTATTTCACCCAAGTTGTATTTCGATCCAATGAATACACAATTAACCATTCTACAAAACGATTGGAAAGCAGCAGACGAAGTTATAAAAGCAGCCGATTGGATCATTTCCCGCAATGGATATACAACGCTGATGGATGTACACACCTTGCAAAAGAAAGCGATTTTAATCCCTACAAAAGGTCAATTGGAGCAATTGTATTTGGCTGAATTGCATAAAGAACATTCGTTGTGGAAATTGGTGAAAGATGAAAAGGAGTTGGAGCAGGTTCTTAGGAAAGAACTACAGGGTTAGTCGTTTACTTTATTTGCACTCCTCTTGATGAAATCAAACTACTAGAACCTCCTTTGTAACGGTCAAGTGAAAATGTAAACGTACTCCCGATTCCAACCGTACTGCGCACAGAGATTGTTTGATTGTGTGAATCAAGAATGTGTTTTACTATGGCTAATCCTAAACCAGAACCGCCTTCATTTCTGTTACGACTTTGTTCTACACGGTAAAAACGTTCAAACAATCGCGCGGTGTGTTTTGGATCAATTCCAGGACCGTTATCGGAAATCTCAACAGTGATCAGATCATCTACTTCGTAAAAGCGAACCAACGTTTCACCGCCTTCATTACCATAGATAATGGAGTTGCCGATAAGATTGGTGAACACTTGTGCCATCTTACCGCGATCCGCTTTGACCATTAAAGAGTTATTGTAATCTTTCGAAAAACGTACCGAAATGCCTTTTTCCTGTGCTTTCATTTCAAAGCTTTCCATCACTTCTTTCGCCAGGTCACGCAAGTCGAAAGGGCGCATTTCCAATTTAAGTTCGTTGACTTCTAATTTGGTTAGTTCGTCTAAATCTTCTAAAATGGAAGTCATGCGATCAATGGCTTTGGATGCACGCTCCAAAAAGATGCGGTTCACTTTATCGTCTTCCAAGCCGCCTTCAAGAAGAGTTAGTACGTAACCTTGAATAGAAAAAACGGGCGTTTTAAGTTCATGCGCTAGGTTTCCAAGAAATTCTCGTCTGAATTTATCTTGTTCTTTGAGCTGTACAATTTCCGTTTGGTGTTTATCAGCCCATTCTTTGGTATCTTGTTCTGCTTGCCCTATAATATCTTCCGACATGGACATTTGAAAACTGTCGGCACCAGACATTTTACCTTTTCGAATGGATCGATAGAGGATTTTTAATCGCTTGTGAATGAATTTCTTTATTAAGATAAAGAACACGATAAATGCTCCCAATCCAATTCCAAGCGGAAAGACCGCAAAAGCCCAAACTGGAAGAGGGTGAACCAAATGAACGATGAATGCAACGATTAGTGTGAGTATTCCTAATAGAAGACTACCACTAAGTACAATAAAAATGGGATTGCTGCTTTTCACTATTCTGAGAATGTATAACCGACACCTTTGATAGTACGAATATACGATTCTCCTAGTTTTTCGCGCAATTTCCGAATATGAACATCAATTGTACGTTCTCCAACTATCGTTTCATCTCCCCAAACTGTACCGAGAATTTGATCACGGGTAAATACTTTACCAGGACGTGATGCGAGTAATTCAATCAATTCAAATTCTTTCTTTGGTAATTGAATTTCTTGACCTTCCAATAACACTAAGAATCGCTCACGGTTAACAATTATTTTTGAAGTTACAATTGATTCAGATTGTTTGCGATTGGCACGTCTAAGTAACGCTTCAACTTTACTGATGAGTAATCTGGGACGAATGGGTTTTGTGATGTAATCATCAGCTCCGGCTTCAAATCCTGCAACTTGTGAATAGTCTTCAGAACGCGATGTTAAGAAGGCAATCAATGGTTGAGATAGTTGTAACTCTTTGCGAATCATGTGACACGCCTCAATGCCATCCATTCGTGGCATCATTACATCCATCAAGATCAAATCTGGCGCATGTTTTTGAGTCATCTCTACACCCAAAAGACCGTTTAGTGCAGTCAATACTTTGTACCCCTCACGTTCCAAATTGTATTGTAGGAAGTCAAGAATATCTTGTTCATCGTCTACTAAAAGAATGGTATTTGCTTTATTTTGCTGCATGTTCATGGGTGAATTATAACACTGCAAAGTTATTTTTGAAACGTGCCTTTAACTTTACAAATAGGTTATTAAATGATTAATTAAATGGGGTCACATTATTAAATCATTAAGGTGGTATCAATAAAAAATCCGCCCTTAAATTAAGGGCGGATTCTAAGAAAAGTAAGAATAAAAATTATTTTGAAACGACTAGTTTAACTGATTTTGTGTAACCATTTGTACTAATTACAGCAGTGTAGATACCTGCATTCAAATTAGTAGAGGAGAAGTTTACATAGTTTGTACCAGCATTCATTGTTCCTTCGAATAAAGAAAGGGCTTTTTTGCCAGCAAGATCATACAATTCAATCGTAACTTGATTGCTTTCATTCAAGTTCACAACAACTGTTGCTTGCTCTGTAGCAGGATTTGGAAAGACACCAACTGAACTAATGAGGGTACTATTTTCTTCGATTCCAATGAATCCACCTTGAAATTTTGGGTCTGTAAAAGAAGCACCAGTTGCAACACTTGAGTTACCTGTTAAACGAGCATCTGGAGTTGTTCCTAATGTAGCGAAAATATTTACCCAACTTACTTGAGCAACAGTTGTTGTTGAATCGTTATTGTCCGTGCTAAAGAAGCTGCTGTAGAATGAATTTGCTGCTGTGACAGCATTGCTTCCTGCGGCAATTCCAGCTAAGGTATTGTTTGCAAATACAGCTGAATCGTTGGTAGTAAAATTGTCTTCTGTAGAAGTTCCTTCAACTGACAATCCTTTTTCCCAGCCTGTTACTAATGAATTGAATACAGAAATACTAGAGTTGCGACGAATTCTAAATGCTTTTGAGAACGTCTCACCAATTGGTAAAACAATAGTACCATCTCCTAATGCACCAACTGTTGTAATGTTTGAGAAAATAGCAGCGGTTTGAGGCAATGCACCAGAACCAGTTGCATCATTGTCAGATTCAAATGAATTGGAATCTCCAGCTGCATCAGATAGGTCTTTATCACGAATGATTAAACCGAATTGAATACGACCACGGAATCCAAAGTCTGTATCAAAATCATCATCTAAACCACGGTAAGCGATTAGGTGACGACAATCAACTGTTCCACCAAACCATTCGTAAGAATCATCTCCTGAAAAAGACACTTGAATAAAATCAATTTGAGTTTGATTTCCAATAGATCCAAACGTTAAACCGTTGATTTCTTTATTTGGTTGCAAAGGAATTCCAGCAAACTCAATGCGTACATATTTCAATGAACCTGAATTATCATTGTCATCTGTCCCACCGTGTTCTGTATCTGCTGAAGGAGCAATTCCTTCAATGTTTGCAATTCCTCCAGGTTGGTTGTTCACTGCTTTTCCAAGTAGTACAACTCCTCCCCAATCGCCTTCTGCACGGTTTCCAACAGCTTCATTTGAAGTGAATACAATAGGGCTGTTTACTGTACCTTCTGCGATTAATTTAGCACCTTTTGTGATGATCAATGTACCTTGAGATGCGTAATCACCACGGATAATAGTACCAGCTGCAATTGTTAAAGTTGCATTGTTTTTTACATAAACTTTGTTTTGCAATAAAACAACACCACTCCAAGTAACGTCTGCAGTAATATCTGCTGAAACAGTTGTACTTGTTGCAGGGTATGTTGTGTTTTCTGGGTCAAAATTTGACCAGCCAGAAGTTTAGTCTGTCGCAGCTGTATTATCTGTAATTGGAAATGCTCCTTTGTAGGATGTTTGTGTCCAAAATTGTGATTGGGCAACACCTGCCATAAAGAACGTTAGTAAAACTAAGTAGAAATTTTTCATTTTATTTTTCATTTTATGTGATACAAAGCTATTAACACCGGCTTGTGTTAAGATAAAGCAAAAGTTACAGTTGTTTTACGCTTACATTATCTAAACATTAACAGATGACGTTAGTGTTAAGTGTTTTTTCTCTTAAAATTTGTAATTTAAACTGATAGAGATCGTTTGACCGAAGTTTGTTTCTTGCCATCTGTTATCAACACCTTCGTCGTATTTTTTGTTACTGTTTAAATCTTGGTAGAACAATAGGTTTTGAGCTAATACATCCTTCACATTGATTTTTAACTGGAATTTGTCATTGAATGTTTTGGCAAATTGCAAGTCAATTACGTGACGTGAGTTTTCCCAAACATCTGGTTCTTGTACATTTCCAACAATAAAGATGCGTCGTCCAATTACGTTGTAAGAAGCATTCACGCTCCAATCTTTTGTTGGATGTTCATATTGTAAACCTGCATTAATGATGAAAGGTGATTGACCTTGCAAAGGACGAGATGTTCCATTTGCACCAACAATTTGACTTACATCTACTTGCGAACGAATCAAGGCTAAGTTGGTGTACAATGTAGTGTTAGATAAGAACTTACTTTCTTTGTTTTTAGAGAATACATCCAATTTAATGCGGTATTCCGTTTCAATTCCATAATTCTGTACACTTGGCACATTCGTATAATACAATTCGGCTGCTCCAGAAACTCCAGTGCGGTTTACCAATTCGATTGGATTGGTGAAATTTTTGTAGAATGTAGATACCGTAAATAACTGACCATTTCCAATGAAGAATTCATAACGAGCATCAAAATTGTCAATAACTGCACGTTGTAGGTTTGTATTTCCTGAAAGGATGTTATCCAATGTGAAATTGTAGAAAGCAAATGGTGCTAATTCACGGAATTCAGGTCGAGAAACTGTTCGGTAGTAACTCAAGCGAATATTCATGCGTTTGTTCAACGAATAAATCAAATTCAAGGAAGGTAAAAGATCAATCACCGTGGTGTCAATTTGGCGATCGATGTTTGATCCAGCTTCAGTATAGTTGAATTTTTGATTATATGATTCTAAACGAAGTCCACCAACCATTCTGAATTTCTGGTTGATTTTTGTGTCAAACATGGCATAACCTGCATTGAGGAAAGAAGATGCAAAATAACTATCACTTACTTTAGTTGATTCCTCTAATTTAAAGCCGCCTAATCCGTTTTCTTGTAAACCAAGGTGTTCTGGAGCGAATAGTTGATCTTCTGGTAACAACAATAAACTGTTATCAAAAGTAACTCCTCCTGTTTTATAACGAGAAAAACCTAAATTACGTGCTGAAAAGTCACGATCACGGTATTGTGTAAATCCTCCAATTTTAAAGAGATTGGTAATTTTTTTGAAATCCCATGGAATGGATAAATCGTACTTGATGCTATAGATTTTCTCTTTTGTATCAGACCAGAACATGTTTCCTGCGGCAGTTGGAATAGTACCATTGTTTTGAACCACGGCTACATATTGAACAGTAGTGTCATCTTCTGATAAAGCAGATTTTTGATAGACAACTCGACGCATATTTGGAATCGTACGTTCAATGTTACTGTATCCACCAATCCAGTTGAATTGCATTCCTTCTTTTTTGAATTCATGCGTTCCTTCTAATTGTCCAGAATATAAGTTGTTTTGCGTAAACATACGATTGGACGATTTTTCATAAATGTGTGGATCGTTGTCCATTTCACGAACACCATGACGGACATTCACTCGGTCTTCTGAATTGATACTATAAAGGTTGTTGAAAGCAATTCTGTTGCGATCGTTTAACTCATAAGTCAGATTGAACATGGCACTATTCAAGTATTTTTGAGAATAAACAGTATCTACTAATTCCATTTTCTGTACCACACCAGTAGCTTGCTCTTCGAATTCACGACGAATCGTTTGGTTGGTGGACATATTGTTCTGGTATGTATAAGCAAATACAACTCCAAGATCGTGTTTTTTAATTTCGAAATTTCGTCCAATACCATATTGGAAGTTCAATGCTGGCAATGCTCTTCTGTCAGTAATTGCCCAACTAGGAGTCATCATTTTTGCATAATCTGCTTTTTCAGTTGCAGTTAAAGTGGCGTATGTTTTTGAATCAGGAAGACCAGTTGGCAACTGACGTGCTCCATTATCAATTCCTGCCCAATCCATGTTACTTCCATCATACGTTTGGAAGTTTTTAAATGTTGTAAGCGTATTATAAGAAGTTCCTATTTGAATTGATTGATAGTTTTTTGTACTTGGTGCTTTTGTATTGATGGTAATAACACCGCCGGCAAATTCGCCTGGCATATCAGGTGTAGCTGTTTTTGTAATAGTAATATTTTCAAGCATGTTTGCTGGAAAGATATCAAAGGCAAATGCTTTACGATCACTTTCTGTACTTGGTAGTGGTGCACCATTTATATAAGCACTGTTGTAACGGTCATTCAATCCGCGGATCACAACAAAACGGTTGTCTTGAATACTTGCTCCACTGATGCGTTTTAATACATCGTTTACTTTTGTGTCACCGGTTTTCGCCATGCTTTCAGCCGAAATACCATCCATTACACGTCCGTCATTTTTCATTTCAGTCCCCAGACCTGTGTCTCCACCCTTATCTATTACATGAACAATGTCTATCTCTTCTAACGTGTCATTCGTTGGTTTTGACATGGAAATGGAAACATCAATTGAATTGCCATTCACTACAATTCCTGAAATCGTATCGATGTTGTATTCTAATACACGGAATACGATGGAGTAAGTTCCGTTTGCTATATTTTCGAAAGCATAATTACCGTCAAAATCGGTTTGTGTAGGAGCATTTTTTTCAACTAATTTGACATCAACGAAAGGAATTGGTTCACCCGTTTTTTTATCGGTTACTGTTCCAAAGATTTTCTGAGTCTGTGCGCTAGCAGTTACTGCGATAAATGAGCTGACCAAAATTAGAAGAATCGAAAATTTCATATTGCTTTTTTTTACGTCACAAAGTTCTACTTACAGCATTAGAATGAGATTAAGTTGACTTTACTAGATCGTTAACAGAATCACGATTTAGTAAGCTATTTTCAATTACAGTAACCATTTATTAATATTGAGATAACATTTGATCAAAATCCTTAATATAAACTTCAATTAGCACATCATTTTTGATTCAAACTTTTGATTGTTTCATCTCATAACGGATTATGGTTTGGTGAAGGATCAAGTGGTTAATAATCAGTATTTCAGAATTATTTTTGTGCATTTGAGTATGCAAATTCACCTTCCTTTAGTCGTATAATGAAAATCGTATACCTTTGTAGCCAATGTTAACACAACGTTTTTTTATCGAATTAGGATATGATGGTACAGCTTACTCTGGTTGGCAACGTCAACCCAATGCGCGATCGGTTCAAGAAGTGATTGAAACTGCACTATCCAAAATTCATGGCGGTATGGCGATTCCACTTGTTGGTTGTGGTAGAACAGATGCTGGAGTTCATGCTCGGTTTTTTGTTGCTCATGCAGCATTGCCGATTGAAACGGATGTCGTTCAATTAAAGCATAAGTTGAATAAAATGTTGCCAGCTGATATTGTTGTTTTTCAAGCTTATCCGGTAGCTGATGACATGCATGCACGTTTTCAAGCGACATCACGTACGTATCGGTATTTTTTACATCAAGAAAAGGATCCTTTTTTAAAGAATAGTTTATTTTTCGTTGGAAAACTGGATGTAGATCGGATGAATGAAGCTGCTCAGTATTTATTAGGGATACAAGATTTCACCTCTTTCTCAAAGTTACACACGGATGTGAAAACCAATTTTTGCACCATTACAAATGCAGGTTGGCATTCACAAGGCAATCAATTGTATTTTGAAATCACAGCTGATCGTTTTCTACGAAATATGGTGCGCGCGATTGTCGGAACCTTATTAGAAGTTGGAGTAGGAAAAATTCAACCATCTGAAATTTCTTTAATCATTGCAGCGAAAGACAGAAGTGCAGCTAAGCTTTCCGTTGAAGCACGTGGTTTGTTTTTGTGGGATATTTCGTATCCCGCAGGCACGTGATGCATCCCGTGCCTACGGTTTGTTATTCGTTTATGTTTTGTAATTCGTGGTGAAAAATGAATATGCCAACAATCCAATAATTATTCCACTACCACAATAAAGTTTGTCGATTTTCCTTTTCCTAACAAGATGTATTTGTCATTGATCAAATGAGAAGCATCAAGTACCAAACTTTCGGTTACTTTTTCCTTGTTCACTGAAATAGCATTGCCTTTTAATTCGCGTTTTGCTTCTCCATTGGAACTTAGGAAACCAGTACGTGAACTCAGTAATTCAACAATTGAAATACCAGCAGCTAAATCGGATTTATTGACTACAGCCTGATTGACACCATTAAAGATCATCAGGAAATCGCGTTCGCTTAATTTTTTTAGTTCGTCAGTTGTTGATTTACCAAAAAGGATATTGCTTGCTGCGATTGCGGCTTCAAGCGCTTCTTTTCCATGAACACGCTCTGTTACTTCTTCAGCCAAAGCACGTTGCAAGAGACCAGTTCTATTAGTGTCGATTTGTTCTTGCTCTATTGCTTCAATTTCCGCTTTAGATTTTAAGGAGTAGAAACGCATCAATTTTGGAATATCTGCATCAGTTGATTTTAACCAAAACTGATAAAATGCAAAAGGAGAAGTGCGTTCTGCATCCAACCAAACCGTTCCCGATTCTGTCTTGCCGAATTTACCTCCATCTGCTTTTGTCAATAAAGGACAAGTGAATGCAAAGGCTTCACCACCTGCTTTTCTGCGTACTAATTCTGTTCCTGTGGTGATATTTCCCCATTGGTCGGAACCGCCAAATTGCACCTTTACGTTGTTTGATTTGTACAAATGGTAAAAATCGTATCCTTGGAGCAATTGGTAAGAAAATTCAGTAAAAGACAATCCTGTTTCCAAGCGTTTTTTCACCGAATCTTTCGCCAACATGTAATTCACCGTAATGTGTTTCCCAACATCGCGAATGAACTCCAAAAAGGAAAAATCTTTCATCCAATCGTAGTTGTTGACCAATTCTGCTTTGTTTTCACCTGATTCAAAATCGAGAAAACGACGCAATTGTTGTTCCACAGAAGCTACATTGTGATTTAGCGTTGCTTCGTCTAATAAATTGCGTTCTGCAGATTTTCCTGATGGATCGCCCACCATTCCTGTAGCGCCACCAACCAACGCATACGGTTTGTGACCTGCTATCTGGAAATGTTTCAACAACATAATGGGCAACAAATTTCCAACATGCAACGAGTCGGCAGTAGGATCAAAGCCGACATAACCAGCTGTCATTTCTTTCATTAATTGTTCTTCCAAACCGGGCATGATATCTTGGATCATTCCCCTCCAGCGCAATTCTTCGATGACATTTTGTTGCATGTGTTCTTGTTTTGGGCACAAAAATAGGTTTAATTGGCTAAAATTGGATTTAGAGATACAAATCATTTGAATTTTGGATACTTTTAGTCATGCTTCAAACCCGAAAAGAAATTGTTTTTATGGTATTGGCTGGGATTTTCATCACCAGTGCCATCGTTGCTGAGTTAATCTCCTGCAAAACCGTCGATATTGGTATTTACCCTGTAATCGCAGGAATTGCCCCTTGGCCAGTGGTGTTTTTGCTCACAGACGTCATGAACGAGTACTTTGGAAAACAAGCTGTTCGTCGTTTGAGTTGGATCACATGCGGCTTGATTGCTTTTTGTTTTCTCATTGTTTATTTAGCAGTAAAATTGCCAACAGCGGATGGTTCTTATGTTTCAGATGCTGAATTCACGAAGATCTTTGGTGGTTCTTTGCCAATCATGATAGGAAGTATTGTTGCCTTTATGCTTTCACAATTGTTGGACGTATGGTTGTTTGGCTTCTTTACCAAATTGACAAAAGGAAAAATGATTTGGTTACGCAGCACGGGTTCTACTGTGATTTCTCAATTAGTAGATTCCTATACTGTTTTGATTATCGGATTTTTGATTCCAGGTGTTTTTACGGTGGAACAGGTGTTGATTTTTGGAATTACAGGATATGCAACTAAATTGGTCATCGCTGTTTGTTTAACGCCCATGATTTATGTGATGCATTATGCAGCGAAAGGATTGTTGGGGGAGAAGTTGAAGGAGTGAAATAAAGTCCGAATATCAAATTAAATAAGGATCAAAAGTTCGTTATTTCAGTCCAATTGCGCCTTTTCGAATTTCATTCCGCCATTTTTTTCTATACTTCTTATTCAAATAAGCAAAGATGGTAGCATTATATGCCTTGAAATCATTTTCTTTATTTCCAAGTGAAGGAGCTAGGCAAAAGCATACATGGTATTTTTTTTGAAATGCACTATCTTGACTATTTTCGAAATTGATTAAACCTGCACAGTTATCATCAAATAATAGGTAAATAGTGTTTGAATCAATGTGGTTTCGCGCACTTTCAGCATTAAACTGAAGTTGTTCAGCAGTGAAAAGAAACAAATTATCCAACTCATTTTTGGTGTAGGATTGTCTTTTTTCTTTAATAGAATCGATTTGACCATTCAGTTGCTGGAAAGATAAAAAGCTGAATGTCAGAAGTAGAAAAAAATTCATCTTGTGTGAGGCTACTTCGTCAACTCCTTGAACACTTCTTCCAATGATTTTTCTTCGGTTCTTAATGTAATCACCAATAAATTGTTTTGCTGTGCATAAACGGCAACTGCTTTGCGCAAATCATCTGCTGCAAGGCTTTCAATCAAGAAAGTAGAATCAGTGATTTTCTCCACTTTAGAAACACCCGGAATTTTTTGCAATTGACTGCGAGCAATCGTTCCATCAAATTCTGCGTAAACAACTTGTTGTCCAACTTCGTATTGCAATTCGGAAGCAATATTATCCGCTACGATGATTCCTTTTTTGATGATGATCACACGGTCGCAAATAGCTTCTACTTCTTGCATGATGTGTGTTGAAAGCATCACCGTTTTTTCTTTTCCAATGGTTCTGATCAATTGGCGAATCTCTACTAATTGATTGGGATCAAGCCCAGAAGTTGGTTCATCCAAAATCAATACATCTGGATTGTGAATGATTGCTTGTGCTAATCCAACGCGCTGGCGATAACCTTTGGATAGCATTCCGATTTTTTTATTCTGTTCAACATCCAGTCCAACGAGGTTGATCATTTCTTTTACGCGATCACGTACTTTATCGAGTTTGTAAATTTTCCCTACAAATTCGAGGTATTCTTTCACATACATGTCGAGGTACAACGGATTGTTCTCAGGCAAATAACCAATGCGTTTGCGTGTTTCAATGGATTGTTCTTCCACACTCATGCCACATACATTGACAATTCCTTCGGTCGCTGGAATGAAACCTGTTATCACTTTCATGGTGGTCGATTTACCAGCTCCATTTGGACCCAGGAAACCTACAATTTCACCTTTGCCTACAGTGAACGAAATGTTATTTACCGCAGCTTGATTACCGTAATACTTAGAAAGATTTTTTACTTCGATGGACATGATGAGTACTTTGTGCCACGAAGATAACGAATCAGATGGGAATGTGGTTGGCTCTAAAGTTTTTTAGTTATTGAGTTTTTCAGTTCTTGAGTTTTTCAGTTTGACAGTTTTTGCAGTTTCTTGAGTTTGACAGTCCTTGAGTTTTAAATCCAACTCATAAAACTCATCAGCTCATAAAACTTAGAAACTCATCAACTCAAAAAACTCATAAAGAACTCGAATCTTACTATCTTTGTCCATGCCTCATTTAAAAGGAAAAGTATTAAAATCAACTGGTAAATGGTACCAAGTGCTCATGGAAAACGGCGATCAAATCGATTGTCGGATTCGTGGTCGATTGCGTTTGGAAGGTTTGAGAACAACCAATCCTATTTCTGTTGGTGATGTGGTGTTGATCCATGAGAAATTTGATGAAGAAGGAAAGGGTGTCATTGAAGATTACGAGCATCGACGCAATTACATTGTTCGGAAAAGCACCAATCTGAGTAAACAATCGCATATTTTAGCAGCCAATGTGGATCGTGCTTATTTGTTGGTAACACTCAAGCATCCAGAAACGCACATGGTTTTCATTGATCGGTTTTTGGTAGCTGCGGAGTCGTTTCGCATTCCTACGACCTTGCTTTTTAATAAAACAGATCTACTTTCCGAAGATGAACAATACGATTTAGCCGCGATTATGGACATGTACCAACAGGTCGGTTATCCATGTCATGCTATTTCTGCGACGGATCAAACAAACGTTGATTTTCTGCGTGAAGAAATTGCTGGTAATCAAGTGATGATTGCAGGGCACTCTGGAACCGGAAAAAGTACACTTGTCAATGCCTTGGATCCGTTATTGGACATACGGATTGGGGAAATTTCTTCAGCGCATCATCAGGGTCAACATACCACTACATTTGCTGAAATGCATCCACTTCAATCTGGAGGTTTTATCATTGATACACCCGGAATTCGAGCATTTGGTATTGTGGATTTGGACAAAGAAGTGATCTCACATTATTTTCCTGAAATGCGTGCCTTGATTGGACAATGTAAATTTCACAATTGTCAACACCTCAATGAGCCTGCTTGTGCGGTAAAAGAAGGTTTGGAAAATGGTACGATATACGAATCGCGCTATTGGACCTATTTGCAATTAATGCAAGGTGATGACGCAGATATTCATCGCAGAAATAAACACACATGAGACTTGTCATTCAACGTGTAAGTTCCGCCAGTGTTTTAATTGAGCAGGTCGTTCATGGTCAGATTGAACAAGGATTAGTGGTTTTGGTTGGCATTGAAACAGCTGATACATTGGAAGATATCAGTTGGTTGACACAGAAGCTAATCCAGATGCGCATTTTTACCGATGAAGAAGGAAAAATGAATCATTCGTTACTGGATATCAATGGAGGTTTGTTAATCATCAGTCAATTTACGTTACACGCTTCAACTAAAAAAGGCAATCGTCCGAGTTTTATTCAAGCAGCTCGTCCAGAACAAGCGATTCCATTGTACGAAGCATTCATCAAATCCTGTAAAGCAGCGGATGTGAAATTGGTTCAAACGGGTATTTTTGGATCGGATATGCAGGTTTCATTGATAAATGATGGGCCTGTAACGATTGTGATTGATTCTAAAAATCGTGAATAAATCACATCCATTTTAGTTTGTTATTTCCGCTCAGATTTTTGTCGAAAAAACTGTATTGTTTCTATCAAAACGAATAATGCGGCAAACGAAATCAGCCATACAACCCGCACTTGTAATCGATCATACACATTTGCGAGTGAAGCTGTAATAAATGCATTCGCTAGAACTCCCACTACAACGATTCCAATAAACAGACCTAGTTTGTCTCGCAAAAACCGAAAGACCAATCCGATTAACATCAATGCACATGAAATGAGAAGGATAGTGGCACTTATGTTATTGTG
The DNA here is from genome assembly GCA_043721195.1 of Fluviicola sp. Lineage (GTDB taxonomy): Bacteria > Bacteroidota > Bacteroidia > Flavobacteriales_D > Crocinitomicaceae > Fluviicola. The sequence continues at coordinate 29,306 of JAYSRF010000057.1, forward strand.
GTAATTACTTTCCAAGCCAACTAATTGTTGTTTTGACGTACGGAATTTGTAGAATTCATTTTCATAATGGTACTTGATCATTAAATAAGTTCCATCAAAACGTCTATAGGGAACAAGTCCAGAACCAATTTTATGTTGAAGAAGTTGCTTTCCTGTTGAAGAAAAGGATTCGGTAATAAACCAATTTCGGTACTTTGCTTGAGAAAATAAATCTTTTAAAACAGTTCCATATTCTTGATTTGTTTGAACACGATTCACACCCAATTGATTCAAGGGCGATTCAGCTCCCCAAAGAAATCCGCACGCGCTGTTCGGAATAGAGTCAATGCGATCTGAAAATGGGATGGAGATGTTATTCTTATTTTCCCGCATATAGGTTTTTAACAACGGGGTTTCTAAACATTTGGCTGCAATGAATAAGTTGGATCCGCGACTCATTTGAAATAAGCCATATTGCGTGTAAGTAATCAGCGAATGGGTGAATGAAACGGCAAGCAATGTCACAAAAATCCAAACCGTACTCCAACGATAACCCGATTGATTCAACCCGTTTTTTTTGATCGACATGATGCCAATAAAAAATAGAATAATCCCGATTATTAATAGATTGGAATAGTGTGTTCCAACCATAAAAAACAGCAAGACGTAATAGGTAATCCGTGTAGATTTTTTTGCTGTTTGATCAGCATAGATCAAAAACACTACAAGGATCGAAAGTGCTGTAAACAAATCGGGCATGATCTGCGCAGTGTACCAAGGTAGTCCCGTTAATCCAGTAAGTGCGATAAGAATAATGCCTTTAATGAATTGTTTGACAGTAGGGAAAAGTTGAATTATGGTGCGATTAATGACCCAAAAAGTAATGATTCCTTGAAGGATCAATGGCCACCACATGTGTGCTTGCATGGTAGTAATGCGCAAGTAAAAACCATAAAACAAAGGTCTGTCTATTGGAACATCCAAGTGAATGGCAGACGAAATATAGGTGCCGCTATCTGCATAAAACAGCGGATAACCATTATAAAAAGCTGGCCACAAAAGCAGAAACAATGATCCTAGTAAAAAAGGAATGTGTTTGAGATTATTTTTGGCGAGTCGCATTGGTAACAAAAATAGCTAATTTTGATCTAGATAAATGGATTATGCACATTTCAGAAGCACAAGAACAGGTTGATCAATGGATCAAAACAATTGGAGTTCGTTATTTCAATGAACTTACCAATATGGCAATGCTTACCGAAGAAGTGGGTGAAGTGGCACGGATCATTGCTCGCAGATACGGTGAACAAAGTGAAAAAGAAAGTGACAAAGGAAAAGATCTTGGTGATGAATTTGCGGATGTGCTGTTTGTGCTCATTTGTCTAGCCAATCAAACAGGTGTGGATTTGGAAGAAGCATTGAAACGAAACCTGGAAAAGAAAACAAGCAGGGATGCTACAAGACACCAGGATAATGAGAAATTGAAATGAGTTATACAGTTAAGCAGTTATCCAGTTTTTTGAGTTTTTAAGTTTTACAGTTTTGTGAGTTTTCAAGTTATACAGTTTACTGAGTTTTTGAGTTAAACTAGTTCTCCAACTTAATAAACTGCCCAAACTCAAAAAACTGATTAACTCAAAAAACTCAATAGTTTGGCGAGTACTAATTTATCAATGGGAAACGTCATTAATTCAGTTGAAAGTTCAGTCAATTTTACCCAACGAACAACTTCGTAGTCTGCTGTTGGGTGTTTTGGTAAACAACCAATCGTTTCCATGTCAGCATAATAAACCCAATAATAGAGGGAAATCAATTGGTCATTTTCACTAAAAGCAGATTGCTGGAAAAAATCTGTAGCATAAAAGAGATCGCCTACTTCTACCGTGATTCCTATTTCTTCTTGAAATTCCCGTTTAAGGCAGTCGATAGTGCCTTCTCCCCATTCCAATCCACCTCCTGGGAATTTTGTAAATACATGACCGTTTCGGCGTTCATCAGAAACCAAGATTTCGTTGTGTTGATTCATTAATAAACCATACACGCGGATATTGAATTTTTTGAGAGACATTTCTTAGTCTTCCAAGATGGCAGCAATATTGGGTTTGAAATACAAAGAGGATTTTAATACTTTACCATCTTCTCGGTAGATTGGATTGCCGCTTTCATCCAGTTTACTCATGTTGGAACGCTGAATTTCCTGAAACACTTCAACGATTTTATCTTGGAGACCGTGTTTTAGAATGGTACCACACAAAATATACAACTGATCGCCCAACGCATCTGCAATTTCAACAATATCACCTCGTTGTGCTGCTTCCAAATACTCTTCGTTCTCTTCTTTCATGAGGTTGTAACGAAGTGTAACATCTGCTTCGCTCAATTCAGCGACAGGTGCGTAATTATTGGGAATACTAAATGCATTGTGAAATGTTTCAACGGCTTCAATTGTTTCCTTTAATGTCATGGTACTTTTTTTGACAAAAATAGGAATTCAAAATGGGCTTGTGAAATAGATTATTCGTTTATAACGGTTACAACAATCCGAAAACCGACTGTTGCGCAAGCCGTTGAATAATTCGATCTACTCGTATTCCGAACATGATCAGCATCATCATTCCAAGAGCCACCAGTTGCAAGCCCTTTTTCGCTAGTCATTTCAGCTACATTGCCATTGAGGTGGTAAATCCCAAATTCATTGGGCCAATAGGATTGTATTGGAGCCGTAATATCTGAATTATCATACAATGTTCCTGCAATCCCTGGTGTCTCAACTGAAGAAGTTGTTGTGCGATAGTTACAAAGATTTTGTCCTTTTGAATTCCGCATGAAAGGACCGTTCCATGTATAGGGTCTACAGGTACTTCCGCCTTCTGCTGCGTAAACAAATTCATTGGCTTCGGGTAATCTGAAGATGTATTTTTTATCCGTGTTTAATCGTTTGTTCACCTTCTCAGTGAGCCATTCACAATAGAGTAGTGCTGCTTCATGTGAAATATTGACTACGGGATAATTTGAATAAGCAGGATGTTTGTGATAATAGCTTGTGAAAAGCTGCAATGAACTATGGTTGTTTATTTCCCATTGTGCTGTATCAATTTGTGCAATCTTCCATTTTTCAGTTTGTCCACTCGATTTTAAATCATCTAAAAACGCATTGTATTGAAAGTTGCTTACTTCTGTTTTGAGCATAAAAAAGGATTGAAACGAAACGATTTTCCCATCAATGATTGTAGAACCAGAAGGAACATAGGCATAACCTTTTCCGAGTTCTTTGGCGATTCCTTTAACAGGCTTTGGTATCTTTGATGTTTTTGGCTTTAAAGTAGTAAAACCTACGAGACATGCGCCCGCAAGAAGAAGTATCAGCGTTGTTTTCATGGTGAATGAAACGCATTTAATCTAAAAGGTTACATCTGAATCAAAAAAAAATCCCCTTATCGACCGAAGTAAACAAAGGGATTGTGTAACTCAATGAGTTGAATTTTATTGAAATAATAACGTCAAGTAGTAAATACCAGCTGCAAGTAAACCTGAAACAGGAATGGTAAGAATCCATGCCCAAAGCAAGTTGATGGTTACTCCCCAGCGAACGGCACTTAATCGTTTCGTTGCGCCAACTCCTATTATGGAACCAGTAATGGTATGAGTTGTTGAAACTGGAATCCCTAAGTTAGAAACGGTAAAGAGCGTCAAAGCACCAGCTGTTTCAGCACAAACGCCTTCTAGTGGTGTTACTTTGGTGATTTTAGTTCCCATTGTTTTCACGATTTTCCAACCGCCCATCAATGTTCCTAAACCAATCATGATGTAACAAGAAATGGCAATCCAAAACGGCATCGTCTCTGAATTTACCTTTGTTTTAATCTTATGACCACTTTTGATTTCACCTGCTTCATCGACATACTCCTTAAAGATAGCGGCATCTTTGTATTCTTTATTCAAGGTTTTATCCTTAAAGATCACTTGGTTTAATTTTGCATCATAGACATCTTTCCCAGTTGTATAAACAAGAATTTTGTCTTCTGCTTCAATTTCCAATTGTTCATTGTTGAACGAGTATTCTGGTTTGAATTTATCTTTCTTACCTTCTTCGTTTTCGAACTCAATTTGCATGACTTCTGTTACTTGCAATTCTTGAGGAACTTGGTTAATGGTTCCATTTTCACGACTATGATTCGCAAAGACCATTAATGCAGCGCAGATAATTCCCATTACTTTCTGAGAATCGGCTCCACCATGACCTAATGAAAAGGCTGCAGAAGATAACAATTGCAAACGCTTGTACATGTTGGATTCTTTTAAAGCAGTCTGTTTTTTGCCATGCATTAATTGGTACCACGTATAAACAAGAATGAAGACACTGATCATAATGATAACGATCCACATCATTACAGGCTTTACATCTAAGTATACGACCATGTAATTCATCAAGTAGATCGTTCCAGCAGAAAGCAAACCAATGAAGAGCATCTTTTTAGCAAAACTCCTCGATATGGTGACTAAAGCAATTAGGAATGCAATTACACCACCAATGATAGGTGCTAAAATAATAAAAGCGGCAACTTTAATGATTTCGTCTGATGCAATGACATCAAATCCACCATGCGCAACAGCAGCTCCTGCAAAGCCACCAATTAAGGTATGAGAAGAAGAAGAAGGGATTCCTAACCACCACGTTAGCAAATTCCATGCGGTTGCGGCTAAAAGACCTGCGAGAATAACCCACAGATTAATCGCCCCATTGTCAACTACTTTGGCAACTGTGTTCCCGACACTCATGTCGAATACCCAAAATGCAGCTACGTTAAATACCGCCGCCCACAATACCGCTTGAAATGGTGTGAGTACTTTGGTTGAAACGACAGTTGCAATGGAATTCGCAGCATCATGGAAACCGTTTACCAAGTCGAATAACAAGGCAATGACGATGATAACTATTAATAACGTTAACATAAGATTCTATGTTTTGAAAAAATTAAGCGTATTTCACTACAATGGATTCGATCACATTTCCAACATCTTCACATTTGTCAGTTGCAACTTCCATGATTTGATAAATTTCACGCTTTTTAATTAAGTCTTTTGCGTCGATATCAGAATTAAATAATTTTTCGATGCTCAAATCAAAAATGTCATCGGCTTGATTTTCAACACTGTTGATTTTGATGATGCATTCAACGATTTTTTGGGTGTTTTTCAAGTTTCTCAACTCTTTTACTGCTGAATTTACTGCAAGAACAGCTGCTAGAATCGCATCCGCCATTTTTAATATTCCCTGATCATTTGGATCGACTTTGTAGAAGTTGATTTTTTTAGCAGAAGCGTAAATGTGATCTGCAATATCATCCAACGAGGAAGCCAATGCGTGAATATCCTCACGGTCAAAGGGGGTAATGAAGTTTTTTCCTAGTTCAACAAAAATTTCATGTGTTAGATCATCATTCTGATGTTCCAAATCTTCCATTTCTTTGATGATGACTGCGCGTTTGTTGTAGTCGGATTCATTTACACATACGACCAATTTTCCAGCAATTGCTTCGATGTTTTGACTCGCGCGTTCAAACAATGAGTAAAATACTCTGTCTTTCGGTAAAAAGAACTTCAATAATCCTGATGCCATAGTTTCTATTATTTAATGGGGCAAAGGTATCGCTTCCAACGAATGCTTATCGCGGAGAACTCATTGTTAACAAAAAGGTAAAGTAGAGATAAAAAAAACGAGGTATAGAATAGGTTTTGCCTAACTGCTTTAGTAATCTGTGGTTTAGATACCGTAATATTAATTTAATGTTAACGAATTATAAATAACTCCTAATTTAAGGAGTCATTTTTGCTCTATTTGCAACTTTTTAAAAAATCAAGAAGTCAAAATCAATGCGTTTTTACCTTCAATATTAAAATAATGTTAAGAAAATTAAGAAACTATTATGAAATGATTTAGCTAGTGTTAATTATATATTAAGAATCTACTTTCGCCCTGAAATTAATCTTAAAAATCTTTAACAATGCCCAAAGTTCAATTACAATTCTTTGCGTGTACATTAGTTCTTTTGACTTTTAGCTTTTTTAGCTTCGCACAGCAAAAAACAGACTCTCTAAAGGAGAACAAGCCAACTACATCTGTAACACCTAAATGGTATGATCAATTTGCAATTCGCGGGTATATGCAAGTTCGTTATAACCGTCTTTTGGAAACCAATGAAGATTTGAAATGTGAACAATGTGATAAATCGTGGGGTGAAGATGGTGGCTTTTTTATTCGCCGTATGCGATTGATTTTTTACGGTCAAATATCTGAGCGTGTTTATTTTTATGTACAACCAGATTTTGCTTCATCAGCAGGAACAACGAATCATATCGTGCAACTAAGAGATGCTTACATGGATTTAGGGATAGACAAACAAAATCAATTCCGTTTTAGAATTGGTCAAAGCAAAGTCCCGTTTGGGTTTGAGAATATGCAATCTAGTCAAAATCGTCTTACACTTGATCGAAATGATGCACTTAATAGTGCCGTTTCAAATGAGCGAGATTTGGGTGTGTTTTTTTATTGGGCGCCATCGAAAACGCGAAAATTATTCAGTTCTTTGGTGAAAGATGGATACAAAGGTTCTGGTGATTATGGTGTATTTGCATTAGGTGCTTACAACGGGCAAACGGCCAATCAATCTGATAAAAACAACAAAGCGCATATTGTTACACGATTGAGTTATCCATTTGCCATAAAAAATCAAGTTATTGAGGCTGGTGTACAGGCTTATACGGGTAAATATGTTGTGAATAGCTTAAGTTCAGGTGTTAAACGTACTACTGATGGAGAATACTTAGATCAGCGTATAGGTGGATCATTTATTTTATACCCTAAACCTTTTGGAATCCAAGCTGAATATAATGTTGGAAAAGGTCCAGAGTTTAATAAAGCAACAGATTCAATTGAAGTTCGGAATTTAGCTGGAGGGTATATTACAGCTTCTTATCAGATAAAATTAAAGAAGCAATTAATTATTCCATTTGTTCGTGGTCAGTATTATGAAGGTGGAAAAAAACACGAACTAGATGCTAGAAGTTACCGGGTAACTGAATACGAAATTGGTGTAGAATGGCAACCAAATAAATATTTTGAGTTAGTTGCTATGTATACGATATCGAACCGAAGATTTGAAGATTATGTTAAGCAAGATAATTTACAGACTGGAAGATTATTGAGACTTCAAGTACAATTGAATTTTTAGTGAATAATTGATTTAGAGAACAGACTTACAAAACAATAAAAAAAATCGGAGTAATCTCCGATTTTTTTATTCCATGTATTTGAATTTATAACCAATTCCTTTTACTGTTTGAATGTAACCATCACCAATCTTTTCTCTCAGTTTTCTTACATGAACATCAATTGTTCGATCACCAACTACAATATCGCTTCCCCATACTTTTTCAAGAATGTAATCGCGTTCAAAGACGATATCTGGTCGAGATGCCAATAAAGACAATAATTCAAATTCCTTTTTAGGCAATTGAATGGGCTCTCCTCCTTTAAAGATGAGGTATTTTTCACGGTCAATGGTTAATTCATGACCAGCAATAGCTTTTGTTACAGGGGCTTCTTTTCGGCGCAATAATGCATTGATTCGACTCACTAAAAGACGTGGCTTAATTGGTTTAGAAATGTAATCATCTGCTCCAGCATCTAATCCAGCAATTTGACTGTAGTCTTCGCCACGGGCGGTTAGAAAACAAATAAGCACTTGTTCCAATCCTACGGTCTTTCGTAATACTTCACATACTTCAACACCATCCATACCCGGCATCATTACATCTAAGATCACCAATGTTGGTTTCTCCTCTATGCAAATCTGGATTCCTTCTTTACCATTAGCCGCTGAAAACACTTCAAAACCTTCTTTCGAAAGATTGTACTGGAGAATTTCTCGGATATCTTCTTCGTCATCTATGATTACTATTTTATCCATATCAGCGATATTCTCGTTTTTTTGGTAATTAATTGATACGAAAATAGCGAATAAATTGGAATCATAAAAGCTGTTTTTTCAAGTTTTATTACTTTAAGAATTGTTCCTTTTAATTTAAACTGTTGGTGAAATTAAATAATGTGTATTAAGTTGTTAGTGATCTGTTTTATTAATTGTTTTAAAACAGATCAATTATTCAATTCCTGATTTTAAGCGAGAAGTTTTATAACGCAAAAGACCGTTGCACGAGTGTGTTTTTATCTTATCTTTGGTTCAGTAGTAGTAGGTTAGGTTGATTAGTGTAGCAAGAGTTTAGGACGCCCGTCTTGAACTCTTGCTCTTTTTTAGGGCATTCCTAACTAGAATATACTATATCGATTTATCATTATCTTGAGATAGAACTAGAATTTATCCGTTCGTTACTTCCAATCTAGGGCATCTAATTTTACTTATTTCTACTTTATTTTCGTTTTTACCAGTAATATTTGATACCAAAACTGCCGTTAAATTGGATTCTTAAAATTGGTTCTTTTCAATAATTCACACTTTATGAATGGTTAATTTCCGTGTTAAGTGTATGGAAATGTTAATAATATGTACAAAATTGTTAGTTATCTGTTTTATTTATGAGACTTCAAACAGACGAATTATACAATTCCTGATTTTGCAAAGGATTGTTAACAGTCCAAAAAACCATTGCACAACTCAATCTTTCCTGTATCTTTGTTGCAGTAGTAGTAGGTTAGGTTGATTAGTGTAGCAAGAGTTTAGGACGCCCGTCTTGAACTCTTGCTCTATTTTAGGCCATACCTAATTGCAAAACACTGTTTCAATATCCATTTCTTTTTTGATAATTCATTATTGAATGACCTTTCATTTATTTTTCGGTTGAATACTGATTGTAAATTCAAGGTGCGCATCAGCGATTCGTATAAAACTAAATTTCTTTGTAACTTTCCACTTCTTCGTTTGAATTATGGCATCAAAAGCAAAAATCTTATTAGTAGAAGACGATACAAATCTTGGGTTTGTAATCGCAGATCAATTAAAATCGGAAGGATACCAGGTGGTTCTGTGTTCGAATGGACAAGAAGGACACATCCGTTTTACAGAGGACCAATTTCATTTGTGCATTTTTGATGTTATGATGCCAAAGAAAGATGGGTTTAGCTTAGCACGAGATATTCGAAAAATCGATACGGAAACACCTATTTTGTTTCTAACTGCAAAATCCATGACGGAAGATAAAGTTGCAGGATTTAATGCAGGTGGTGACGATTATTTGACCAAACCTTTTTCCTTTGATGAATTATCTGTTCGTGTTAAGGCGTTACTAAAAAGGGTGAATATTCACGAAGAAACTGAAGATAAAGTGATTCTCATCGGTGGCTATACTTTTGACACAGAGAATTTCACCTTAAAACATGCTGATTTTGAAAAAACGCTGACCAAAAAGGAAGCCATGGTGCTCAAAATTTTGTGTAAGTTCAAAAATCAAGTCGTTGCTCGAGAAACCATTCTCACAGCCGTTTGGGGTCAAGATGATTATTTTGCAGGAAGAAGTATGGATGTTTTCATTACCAAATTGCGTAAATACTTGAGTTGCGATACAACCATTTCAATTGCGAATATTCATGGAATTGGATTTAAATTGGAAGTCTTTGAATAGCCCTCAAAACCACTCGTTTTTCTACCTTTGTGATTCAATTTGTTTAGGAATTTGAATTCCTAGTTTACTATTTTTATCAATCAGATGAGTTGGATCTTACATCTTGAAACGTCTACCAAAGTTTGTTCAGTAGCACTCTCGTTGAATGCTGAATTAAAATCACTGCTTGAAATTGCAGATGATCAGTTTTCCCATGGCGAACAATTAACCCTTTTAATTGAAGCAGCATTAAAGGAAAACCATATTCAAGCTTCCGATTTATCAGCTGTGAGTATTGCTTCTGGTCCAGGATCGTATACTGGATTGCGGATTGGTGTTTCTACCGCAAAAGGACTGTGTTACGCATTAAAAATCCCGCTAATTTCTATTGATTCGCTCACGAGTATGGCTTATTTAGCGCGCAAAAAACATCCTGGCAAAACACTCTGTCCGATGATAGATGCGCGTAGAATGGAAGTGTATGCAACAATTTTTAATGCTGATTTCATTGTTGTCAAACCTATGAGTGCAGATGTGCTTGATGAATTGAGTTATACAGCATTGGAACCATTTGTCTTTTTTGGAGATGGTGCATCTAAAATGATCGAAATGTGGCAAGGTCGTTCGGTGGAGTATGATGAAACACTCGTTTGTTCCGCTGAAGGTCAAGTAACATTGGCATTTGAAAAACTCCAAAAAGGCGAAGTAGAAGATGTGGCTTATTTTGAACCGTTGTATTTAAAAGAGTTTGTAGGAACAGTAAAGAAACAATCCTAAATCAGGTTTTTTATGCCGTATGTCGCTTACGAATAGTGGGTAGAAAAACCGTTATGATACCCAATAAAGGAAGGAAGGCGCAAATTTGAAATACAAATTCAATACTTGTTCGATCGATCATATAACCCAAGAGCGCAGACCCTAAACCACCCATTCCAAAAGCGAAACCGTAAAACAATCCGGAAATCATTCCAATTTTCCCTGGGAGAAGTTCTTGTGCATAAACGAGAATAGATGAAAATGCAGAAGCGAGTACAGCACCAGTTAAACAACTCAAAATACATGTCCACGTTAGATTGGCATAGGGCAACATCAATGAAAAAGGAGCTGCTCCAAGTATAGAAACCCAAATAATGATTTTTCTTCCATATTTATCGCCTAGTGGTCCGCCAATAAGTGTTCCGAGCGTTACAGATCCTAAAAAGGCAAACAAATACAATTGCGATTGTTGAACAGTCAATTGAAACTGATCAATGAGGTAAAAGGTGTAGTAATTGCTAATACTTGCAGTGTAAAAGAACTTTGAAAAAATCAGTATCAGCAGAATGACAATCGATACAATAATTCTGGTTTTGGAAATCCCAAGTGGCAACTCATTGTAGGCGTTTTTCTTAAAATGGCTACTTGATAAATACGATTTGTACCATTTTCCTACATAATTCAATACGAATAAAGCAATAACGGCAACGATTGCAAACCAGCCAATGTATTCTTGACCAAAAGGGATAACAATGAATGCAACTAAGAGTGGACCAAACGTTCCTCCAGCATTTCCGCCTAATTGAAAAATAGCTTGGGCTAAACCACGTCTCCCACCTGATGCGTAATAGGCAACGCGCGATGCTTCTGGGTGAAAAACGGATGATCCGATTCCGATACAGGAAGCGGCAAAAAGGATGGATATAAAATCAGAAGCGAATGCAAGTTGGAAGATTCCAGCGAGAGAAAAGAGCATTCCAAAAACAAAGGCATAAGGTTTGGGATGTTTATCAGTGAAATTCCCTACAAAAGGTTGCAAAATGGATGCTGTTACTTGAAATGCAAACGTAATGGTTCCGATTTGACCAAAAGACAAGCTGTAGTTTGTTTTTAACAAGGGATAAACAGCAGGTAAAATTGCTTGAATCAAATCATTGAGAAAGTGGCCAAAACATACCGCAAACAAAATAGGAAAAACCGTATGTTGCGTATTGATGCCTTTATTGGTGTTTGGCGAATTCATGCTGCAAAAGTAGGTATTTGTGTATTCCTTTTTTTGTTTTATTGATAATTCTCATAGAACCTATTGAATAAAAAATGAATTGTTTGTCCAAGTTTTAAATCTTTGTTCGTCATCGTATTAGATTTATATATCTTCACTTTAAAACTTTATCAGATGACAGCACAAGAAAACAGTATCAATTGGTTTGAAATTTCCGTGTCGGATTTGAACCGCGCAACTTCATTTTATGAAGCAATTTTTGGATTTACCATGTACAGAGAAGAAATGATGGGCATGCAAATGGCTTTCTTTCCTAGTGAAATGGGCAATGGAAAGGCTTCTGGTTGTTTGTGTCAAAGTGACATGCACAAACCAAGTGGAGATGGTGTGAAATTGTACCTCAATGGAAACCCAGATCTATCGAATGCGCTCTCGAAAGTAGAAGCTGCAGGCGGTAAAATTGTTATGCCAAAAACAAAGATCTCTGATGAGGTCGGTTTTATGGCATTTTTCGTCGATTCAGAAGGAAATACAATTGCACTACATTCACAAAATTAATCACAAAAAAGACGATCTGGTAGTTAGTTAGTTAGTTAGTTAGTTAGTTAGTTAGTTAGATCGTCTTTTAGGAGAATTTTAATTGAAAAAACATTTAGTACTTTTTTCGGGATTAGGGGCAGATGAACGTGCTTTTCAGTACTTGGATTTTTCCGAGTATTCGGTTACTATGATTCAATGGATTCCCCCACAAAAGCGAGAAACAATTGAATCGTATGCTAGTCGGTTAATTTCACAGATAACGGTTGAGTACCCTATTTTAATTGGACTTTCCTTTGGAGGAATACTAGCAGTTGAAGTGGCAAAACAACTTGAAACAACTTCCGTCATTCTAATTGCGTCTGTGAAAACTAAATGGGAATTGCCATTTTATTATAGATGGGCAGGATCGTTGCGTTTACATCGACTTCTTCCTGTTCGATTTTTAAAACGATCAACTTCGCTTTCAGCATGGTTTTTTGGAA
>JAYSRF010000058.1:0-13899 GCA_043721195.1 Fluviicola sp.
GTCTATCGGAGTTGAATTTGTAGCACCAAGTGTTACCTCTCCAGGAATAAATATTCCAGGTGGAGCAACCGCAATTATGGCGTCCAATAGTCATATAAAATATTCAGATTTATCATTGCATGGTTACATCATGCTAGATGTGAATAAAGAACGAGTTCAGTCAGATTGGTACTATATTAATACAATTGATAGTCCATCAGGGGATTTTACTTATGGAACTTCTTTTAAATCCAATCACCTCGCACGCCATTTAGTGAGTTCGAATTCAGCAAGTATTCCTAGAAACGGGATTCAAGGATTTCAAACCGAGAACTGCCCCTATTATGCACCGAATACTGCAAGTATAGCATCACCAGAAACACCTGTTTTTCTAGGAGTGTATCCCAATCCTGTTACAGATGTCCTCTACGCAAATGTTAGTATTCCTGTTTCGGATAACGTTGTGTTTTCTCTTTCGGATGTCTCGGGTAAAGTCACGCTACTTCATTCGGAAACAATTAGCTTATCTGGAACTTATCAGTTTACGTTGGATCTAACTTCACTAATTTCAGGAATCTATTTTCTACAAGTAGCAACAACGACTGGTAGTAAAACAGTTCGAATTGTAGTGAAATAATGGTGGTTTAAATCGTATAAATTCAGTTATTATTTAATCAGTTTATTGAATTATAGCGTGTTGTGTACAGCTAACTATGACTTTAAACTACTTGCAAATTTAGTTCAATGCATATACTTTTTTTGAAAAAACCATCCATTTTCAACGGAAAAGTTTACCTTCACACATTATTTAGTACTACGTCTATGAAAAAAACACTACTTTTTCTGTTGTTTACCGCTACTTTGCTCGCAGGAACAACTACTGCTACTGCTCAAATGCCAGTTACAACACCAAGAATGTATGGATCAAGTCCATTCCAAGATTCACTTTGGGGAATAGACACAACCAATTTCAGTATTTTCACACGAATGGGGCCTACATTGGCAGGATTTACCATTACTGGAATGAACGGTATGGCGTATGATCCAACAACCTATGAAACCTACATTATTATGAAAGTTTCTGGAGTTACAGGTCGTGTATTGGGAAAAATAGATTTAACAACAGGTGTTTGTACACAAATTGGAAATCTTGGTCAAAACTTTTCTTCGATTACTTTCCGTGAAGATGGTCAATTATTGGGTGCGACAGGAAATGGTTCAACAACTTCTGAAGGACTATTTTTAATTGATAAAAATACAGCAGCAACTACGCTTTTGTATGTAATGGGAAATGGTGCTGATGGTGAAGTTCTTTTATACAATCGCGCTGATGATTTTATTTACCACTGGTCTGGAAACTCAACAATGGTTTATGAAAAGATGGCGGCTTCAAATGTTACTTACACCCCTATCAATATTGTACCAATAGGAATTTCTTCTGGAGAAACATTTGGGGCTATTTACCTTGACTCTTCAAAGATCTTAATCAGTAACATCTCAAGTCAAATACGCCGTTTAGGAACAGATGGTACTTATGGTTCTGGCAGTATAGCGAGTCTTCCAGATGATTTTCGTGGTTTGGTTATGCCTCCACAATTTTTAGCAAGTGATGATAGTGTTTGCCAAGGCGAAACCGTTTATGTAGGTGCTGGAAGTTTGCAATTATTTGATACCGTTGTGTATCACTGGGGAGATGGAACATTTGATGTTGTAGGACTTACTGGTGGAACACACGTTTATTCAACTCCTGGTGATTATACCATCAACATCGAATTAGACAATGGTGTTGTACGTGATACTACCCTTTACACGTTCTCCGTGCATGTTGACTCAACTCCTGTCGTTCTTTTAGCTGGAAACACGAATATTTGTTCTGGCGACAGTGTAACACTTACTGGTGTGGCATCTGGAGTTACCAATCAATGGTATATGAATGGTATTACTATTCCTGGAGCAACTTTGGATACCTACTCAACAAATGTTGCAGGTGTCTATAATATGTCTAAAACCAATCTCGCTGGATGTGTTGACTCTTCAAGTGTTGGTTTAATCTTAGTTGATGTTATCAATCCTACAGTGAATCTTGGTGCTGACACAACAGTGTGTAATTCCATCACATTGGATGCACAAAATGCAAGTGCAACTTATGTATGGAGCACTTCTGGTTCTTTGCAAACAGAAACGATCACAACAAGTGGTACGTATGATGTAATGGTAATGGACACCAATGGTTGTATGAGTTCTGATACAATTACCTTAGTTGTAAATCCAAATCCAGTATTCACACTTGGTGCTGATGCAGAAGAATGTGTGAGTTTAGTGCTTTCAACTGGAATTGGAGGAACGAGCTTGTGGTCTGATAACTCTACTGGTTCAACTTTAACTGTAACAACTTCTGGTCAATACGATGTAACTGTAACAGATGGTAATGGTTGTTTCTCTTCTGATACAGTTGCTGTAATAATTAACAATCTTCCTACTGTATCGTTGGTTGGTTCTGCAACACTTCCGTGTGTTTACGATGGAGCTGTAACCTTAACTGGTACTCCAGCAGGCGGATCATTCAGTGGTACATCTGTATCTGGCAATCAATTTGATCCAGCAATTGGTGTTGGTTCGCATGATGTCTATTATTCTTTCACAGATGCAAATGGTTGTTCTGCTGAGGATACATTGACAATTGTAGTAGACGCTTGTGCAAGTATTGATGAAAACAACACGTTCCTTTTAACGGTATATCCAAATCCAACTACTGGATTGATTCATGTAGAAATTCCAGTTGATGGTGCTGCAATTCAAGTTACGGATGTGTTTGGTAAAGTAGTGTACAGCAATAATTCAGTTTCAAGTAAATCAACAATTAACTTAACTGGAAATGCAATTGGTGCTTACTTTGTTTCAGTTACAACACAAGATGGCGAACATTCAATTGCTCGTATCGTCTTAACTAAATAAGAAATCATTGTTTTTGAAAGTCCCGTTTTGATTCATCGAAACGGGACTTTTTTGATTGCATAAATCCTGATAACTTTAACTAAATCAACTGTTCAACGAACAATTACATCAACTTGTCTGTTTTTTCATTAAATTGACAAAAAATTACAATTTATGCTACGTTCTCTCCAACACGCTAGCGCTTTTATTGGCGTATTACTTCTTTCTATTTCAGGTTTTTCTCAAACCAAATCCGAATCCATTCAAACGTATTTAACAGCACATTGTAGCGATTGGAAATTACTTCCGTCAGATGTTGCGACAATTGAAATAGTATCTGAATCACCTTCAAAAGCAGTTGGAGTTTCACATGTGTACGTGCGCCAATTGGTGAATGGAATTCCAATAACCAACGGATTGGCAACTGTTACACTAAAAAATGGCCGTGTAATACAGGTAGCTAGTCGTTTAAAAAGCATCGTTAATAGCCCAAATTCAACACCTGTTTTAGATTCGAAGCAAGCGTTTTCATTCGTACTAAAACAATTGGGAATTGAATCGATTGAGCAACCTGCGATCATTGAATCTGCTGCAAATGGCCAACGTTTACTGTTCGCAAAAGGGAATTTTTCATTGGATGCTATTCCAGTTCAACTCGTTTATACTGTTGATGAATTAGGACAACTTCAATTAGCTTGGAATTTCACGATTCAAACAACCGATCATCAACATTGGTGGAATGTTCGAGCTTCCGCAAATGATGGAACACTAATCGAGCAAGTTGATTGGATCAATCACTGCGGGTTTGAAGGATGTTCTGCGACTTCCTCTTCAAAAGAAAACCATATACATGCAACGCAACTTTTAGTACCACCACCTCCGGGAGCTGATCAGTATTTTGTTTATGCATTACCAGTAGAAAGTCCAAATCATGGAGATCGTTCAATGGTTATTAATCCTTCAGATGCAGTAGCTTCACCTTTCGGTTGGCACGATGACAATGGCATTATGGGTGATGAATACACGATTACCCGAGGAAACAATGTATATGCTTCCGAAGATGTTGATAATGATGATGTGCCTGGCTATTCTCCAGATGGCGGAAATGCACTTGATTTCGATTTTCCTTATGATTCATTGGTTGGCATTCAAGGAAACCTTGACCCAGTGATTACCAATCTTTTTTACATGAACAATACCATGCACGATGTGTGGTATCAATATGGTTTTGATGAAGGTTCTGGGAATTTTCAAACCATGAATTATACCGGCGACGGATTGGATAATGATGTTGTCTTTGCAGACGCGCAAGATGGAAGCGGTACCAACAATGCCAATTTCGGAACGCCACCAGATGGTGATAGCCCGCGGATGCAAATGTATTTATGGTCTCAAAGCAATGTACCTGATCTTTTGACGGTAAATAGTCCTGCTGCTATTGCACAATCGTATACAAGTTCAACAGCAGGTTTTGGTCCTCCTGTTCCATCCACTCCTCTTACGGCTGATTTTGTAATCGTAATCGATGATTCAGGCGATACAACAGATGCCTGTGATCAAATCATTAACGGAAGTGAATTGAATGGTAAAATTGCGCTTGTTCGTCGTGGGAGTTGCACATTTGCGAGTAAAGTTGAAGCTTGTCAAGCGTTTGGAGCAATCGCTGTAATTGTGATGAACAATACAGGCGGTCAACCAACTGCAATGGGCGGATCTTCTACTACTGCTGCAATTCCAGCTATAATGGTTTCTCAGACCAATGGAAACACATTTGTGACGACCATAAATTCGGGACAAACAATCAATGGAACAATTGTAAATCCTGGTGATTTAACTGCAACCGATTCTGATTTTGACAATATGATCATCGCGCATGAATATGGTCATGGAATTTCCACACGTTTAACTGGTGGTGCAGCTAATTCTGATTGTTTAAATAATGCTGAACAAATGGGTGAAGGTTGGTCAGATTGGTTTGGATTGATGATGACCATTGAACCGGGCGATCTTGCTGGCGATATTCGCGGCGTAGGAACGTATGTTTCCAATCAATCGATACTTGGCGACGGAATTCGACCTGCACCTTATAGCACCGATTTTACTATCAATAACTTTACCTATTCTGCAACAAATAATACGGGAGCTATCTCGGAACCGCATGGAATTGGGTTCGTATGGGCAACGATGTTGTGGGACTTAAATTGGGCATTGATTGATCAGTATGGTTTTGACCCTGACATTAAAAATGGAAATGGAGGAAACAATGTGGCAATGGCTTTAGTTGTTGAAGCGTTAAAACTGCAGCCATGTGGACCTGGATTTGTTGATGGTCGCGATGCTATTTTAGCTGCCGATGAATTACTCTATGCTGGAGCAAACAAATGTTTAATCTGGGAAGTTTTCGCTCGTCGAGGTCTTGGTTTCAGCGCAGATCAAGGAAGTCCAGATAGTAGAACCGATCAAACACAAGCTTTTGATATTGACCCAAGTTGTGAAGCTGGTACAGGGATTGGAGAAAATGGATTGGAAGCAATTACCGTTTATCCAAATCCAGCGAAAGATGTATTGAATATCAATTTACCTGAATATAAAGACATTGAATCGATTCGTATTATTGATTTACAAGGAAAGGTATTGTTTGAAACGACTACTATCACATCGAATCAATTGTCGGTGAATATTTCGGCCTACAAAAGTGGTGTGTACTTGGTTCAATTTACAGCAATTAACGGCGCAAAATCAGTAGAATTGGTAAAACATTGATGGAGATTTTCAGCAAGTACATTAACCGATTCATTGGTTGCTTCTTTTTTTTGATCGGAGGAATTCCTTCCTTACAAGCGCAATATACTACGTTTGATATAGTGTATGGAAACAATATCTATCAACGCAATTTTGGTGGTCAATTAAATACGATTGATCAATATCGATTTGGTAGACCAATTCAATACATGGGTATTAGCTGCAGTGGGATGGTAAAAACGGATCGTGGACATGATCTTTCTGGAAATCTTAGTTGGGCTAAATACCTGCCTCAAGTATTTCAGATCAACGATTCTGTGAATGGCAAACTAACAGGATTTACCATTGGGTTAACAGCGGGAAAAGATCTGTTTCCTAAAGCAAAAGCATTCGATTTCATTCTTAGTGGCGGACTCAATCTCGGTAAAATGAAGTTGATTCAAGAGCAGTTTCATTACTTGGAATACAAAAACAACAGCCTGCATTTAAAAAACATGTTAATCTGCCCAAAAATTTCACTGATGACTAAAGTGTACTTGGGTAAATTTTGCATCAGCCTAAATGCGGAGTATATGTATGACATTTCCAGTACGAGTTGGAAAGAAAAACTCCTTGCTCTAGGGAAACCGCGATCGGTTGAGGTAGCAGGTTTTCGGCAAACAGGCTATTCATTGTCACTTCATTTGGGTTGGAATTTACCTTTGGGTGGTTCCAACTTTACTACATCTGCTAACTACATTGAACCTAGCAAAAGAGTACCCTATGAGGAGGAAGAGGAGGATGAAGAGTGGTAAAATTCAACTTACTCTCATGGTCAGGAAAAACCTTTCCATCCTATTCATGTAGATAAATAGTTCATAAAAAGCATTTTTCGAAGATTAAGCGTCAAAGAATAATATATAACTTAGATGTTGAAGTAAATCACTGAAAATGAATTTAAAAACAAAAATCAATCTTGTCCCCTTCACGCCAAACGAAGATGATAAAGATGTGTTAAAACTTCTAGCGCATATTGATTTGCTTTATCATCCCATAAGAATGCCAATATCTGCAAAACAAGGAGCGGCACTTTCTGACTGCACAAATATTGTAAATGAACATATCAAAGAGTATGGCGGAAAAATTGTTTACGGTTGGCAAATTTGGAAATGTGCGATTTTAGTCGAAGCAGAATTTCATGCTGTTTGGGAAAACCCAAAAGGAGTGTTAGTCGACTTAACTCCAAAACCTTCAGGTTTCACGTATATTCTTTTCGCTAAGGATGACAGAATCGTTTACGAAGGAAAGCAAATTGATAGTGTAAGATTAAATATTACAGATAATCCATTGGTTGATCACTTTATTGAAACTTCTAAAGCCTTTTATCGATTGCAGAATAATGGAGACAAGGCCTTACTCCAAGGCAAAGCATTTGAAGAATCTCTTTCTCAAGATGAGATTCAACGATTAACATTCTGCACACAGTGTAAAGAATTGCTATATAATATGATTATGGTTGGAGCAACTGTCGATAGTGTTTGTTTATGCGGTGAACCAAGAGCATACAAGGATTGTCACGGTTCAAATTTTACGCAATTTATTGAGAAATTGAGTCCCAGAGCATGAGAATTAAAGGTTTTAAATATATCTATGCTGACACTAATGTTATAAGTAACATCCTTAAAGAAGGGGGTATAATGATGGATTTTCTTCGGCACTTTCCTGCAGGAGAAAAGAATCTACTTTGCTTCAGTACTTATACATTATTTGAAATTAGCAAGAATGATACTTTGATGACCGAGTTCAGAAGGCTATTTGCATTATTTCCATGTGCGATAATGTTTTCTTATTATCCTCT
This sequence comes from Fluviicola sp., assembly GCA_043721195.1. Lineage (GTDB taxonomy): Bacteria > Bacteroidota > Bacteroidia > Flavobacteriales_D > Crocinitomicaceae > Fluviicola. Next base: position 7,493 of record JAYSRF010000058.1, read on the forward strand.
GGGAGCAAAAGAAGTGGATGTGATTGGAGGGGAGCAAACTTATGTTGACCCTGTACTCTTAACACCACAGGCTATTAGTGTTAATGGAAAGAAAATACATCCTGACTCTCTAGACATAGTATTACAAGCCCCCAGTGTCCTTGATGCATTCGAAAACATAGAGCGGAAAACAGAAGAGTTGTTTCACGAGTACTCTAACTTATTAGATAAAGATGAATTTTTCCAATTTCGAGAAGGTAAAATGAGTAGAAATAAATTCGTCGAGACATTCAAGAGATATGAACTGAAACATCGGTTCTTTGGTGGTCAATGGAAAGAACCAGATAAGAACAATCTACTTAAAATGAAAACATTGGAAGTGCTTGCTCAAGGATTGTATTATAAATTCTATTCTGACCTAAAGCGTAAGATTTCAAAATCAGATGTTATTGATATTCTAATAATGACGACAGCACCTTATTGTGATATGTTTATTTCTGAAAGCAATTGCATTGATATTTATCGAAAAATCATAAATATGAATAAGTGCGGTATTTCAACAAATTGTATGACAATATCAGATTTGAAGAAATAACTCTTAATTACTTAAAATATAATCATGATGTACATATACCTAGACTTGAACATTTTTGACCGACTTGAAAAGATTGAAAGATTAAGACCAGAAGAAGCAGAACCTTATAAATTTCTTCTTCATTGTTTTGGTAGTGGTGTTTTCATTACTCTCTATTCTCATGCCCACATTACAGATTTAACCCGTGCGTACAATCCTGAGGAAACCACTGCTCTCGAAGGTCATCTTCGAAATATTGGTGCCTTAACAAAGAACCTATGTGTTTGCTTAGTTGATGGTGATGCTGACGTAACTCTTGCTGAAATGGACATTTTTACATATTTCTATTATGTACTTGAAGCATCTGAGAATATTGGTACGACTGAAGACATAATGGCTCTTTTCCCTGAACATTTTAATGACGATTCACCGATTCCTCCAGAAATGGAAAAGGCATTAGAAAATCCACTAGTTCAGAGATTATATCCAAATACTTTCAAGACAAGAATGATGAAATCTATGCTCGAAGATAATATTGATGCCGTTCAGAAGATGCGGGAAGACCCATCATTATTTAGGGATGTAAAAAAAATGATGAATCCAGCTAATATGAGCGAGTTTAAGAAAACGCTCGCTCTTGGTGAGAAATTAGATAAAGAGGTTGAAAAAAATCTGAAAAACCTAAATTTTGAAGCTCAATTAGACAAGTATGGACCTAAAGGTAAAATGAATGATAATGTATGGTATGACAAAATAGTCAACCTATACTTTAGAACAGACTTTAAGGGATATAAAACTGACAGAGAATTTACTGGATTACTTGTTGATGCTGAACATACATTCTATGCTTCTCATTGTTCTATATTTATTACAAACGACGATAGATGCCATTATAAAGCTAAAGAAGTGTACAAGCAGTTAAATTTAAAGACGGAAGTTTTCACCGCTAAGGAATTTTATGATTATAGCATGAGTCAATTACCCAGTGCTGACTAGCCAATTTGACACCTCCGTAAATTTATGGAGATTTTGCAGTATTAGTCCCCTTCAAAAGCAGATGATAGATTGCGTTCTTCATATACATCTATTTAGACCAATAACACCTCAATCTTGCGTACCTTTGCCGTATGAAAATGCCCGTACACATTGAAAATGCCTTGCAACGATTAAAGATTGAAGCATTAAATCCCATGCAGGAAGCTGCACTTGAAGCTGCAAGTTCCAATGATCAAGTTGTATTGCTTGCTCCTACTGGTTCTGGGAAAACACTTGGTTTTTTATTGCCCTTGTTAGAATTGCTCGATCCAACAGTTGGCGAAATTCAAGCATTGATCATTACACCAACCCGTGAATTAGCCTTGCAAATTGAGCAAGTTTTCCGCGGAATGGGAACTGCATTTAAGGTCAATGTGACGTATGGTGGGCATTCCATTAAAATTGAAAAAAACAATTTCTCTGAGCCACCCGCTTTGTTGATCGGTACACCCGGAAGAATTGTTGATCACTTGAACCGCAAGCACCTTGATCTTTCGCATGTAAAAACATTGGTGCTGGATGAATTCGACAAATCGCTTGAAATGGGTTTTCAGGAAGATATGACGGCCATTATTCAACGTTTAAACGGGATTAAAAAACGGATGCTGGTTTCAGCAACGAATTTGGAAGTGATTCCGAAGTTTACAGGGATTGACTCGCCAAAAACAGTCAACTTTCTCACCACTGAAAACACGCAATTGACGTTACATAAGATCGTTTCAGAGGATACAGAAAAATTATATTCCTTGGTGCATTTGTTGTGTAATCTAAGCGCAGAACCTACTTTGATTTTCTGTAATCACCGCGATACTGTTGAGCGCATCAGCGAATTTATGGACTCAGCTGAGATTGAAAACGTTTATTTTCATGGTGGTTTAGAACAAGATGAACGTGAACGTGCATTGATTAAATTTAGAAATGGAAGTTCACATTATTTTGTGACAACCGATTTAGCTGCACGTGGATTAGATATACCGAATATTCAACATGTGATTCATTACCAATTGCCGCATACGGAAGATGTATTTATTCACCGAAATGGTAGAACGGCTCGTCAATCTGCGAGTGGGAATGCCTATTTGGTTGTTTCCACAAAAGAACAGCTACCTGTTTACCTCGATCAAAAAATCCCTACACTTTCTCTATCTGAAGATGAATCGCTCCCTCCTGCTCCAAAATGGAAAACGATTTATTTTGGTGGCGGTAAAAAAGACAAAATCAATAAAGTAGACGTTGTTGGTTTTCTTTCAAAAATTGGGCAATTAAAACCAGATGAAATTGGATTGATCACGGTGCTGGATCACAGTTGTTTGGTGGCTGTTTCTGCTAAAAAAATCAATCAAACCTTAAACCAAGTGCGCGACGCAAAAATCAAAGGTAAAAAGGTGAAGATTGGGGTAGCACGCTAAAACCAAGTAATAAGAAACGCTGAAACACCCAAATACAAGCACAATGGTGAATAAATGCGTGTGTCATTTTTGGCAAAATCTGTTGTTCTAATCCGTTTAAAAAATCCAACATACTTGAAGTCACCTATGCTTCGTAGTGAGAATATGACTGCAACTGCATAAGTTCCCCACTTTACGATCTCCTTTGGAACCCAAGAAAAAAAGCCGATGTTAGCAAGCATTATGTATCCAAAAGACATCAATCCATACCCAACAATGAAGGTTGCAATAAACTTTGGTTGAAAGAGTTTTTCGCCTGTTTGTTGTGTTGGTATCGCAGCTGATGCAAATCTTCTGCCGCCAAAAGCCCAATAAAAGTGGATAAAAGCTAATAGCAAAAAAATAAGCGCGTTGACATAAGAAATGATTTCCATATTTCTTTTTTTACAAAGGTACTATTGTATTTTTTCAAAAACAGGATGGAAATTCGGTATTTCATTTAAGTTGTCTTTGAAATCAAAATAAGATTTAAGGATAAAACATTACTAGTTCTTGGAGAACAGAAAATTGATTGTTTTTTTAATACGAAAAACGCTCAGTAATCCCGCAATCAGCCACGGCGGACACGTATTACGGAACGTATAACACTTTATTTCAACACATTAAGTTAGTTAAAGATCTCATTTTATTTAACTAACTTAATTCTATGATGCCTTCATCTGCTCAATCAACAACTTGGCAGCGGGAGTTCCCAACAGTTCCAATTCTGCAATTATGCGTTGTTTCTCATCAACTGAAAGTTCTTTTGCAGGTCGTTCAAATTGTTCTTTTTTAGCCTGGGAGAAAAACAATTCATCTGACCAGTCATTGCGGATACCATCAATGACCAAATGAATACGGTTTTCTGTTCCTCTATTAGCTACTGAATGCACTTCATTGGCATTGATATACCAACAGGATCCTTCGTCCATGATGATGCGTTCACCAGCGAGTAAAAATTCCACATCAGGATTGGTAACTATGGGAATGTGTAGGCGAAACTCACCATCTTCATATCCCAAACAATGATCGCGGTGCGGTTTTATTTCAGCGCCAACTTCCAAACAAAGCAATCGTGCTGTTATTATTTCAAATTGAAAATACTGCAATACTTCTCTGAAATAATCGCACCCTTGCATAATTGGTGTTTCTAAAACTGGTAATTTTTCAAGTGGATTGGCATTGATACTTGTTGTTTCTCCGCCAGCGGTTAACAAAGCTACAGAAGTCCAATTCCCGGAATAGGCTCCTTGATTGTAATGATTGACCCAATTCTCGCTTAACACACGTTCTAAATCGCTTTTTAGGCGTTCTATATCAAACGTAAAAGGAAAACACAAGTGGTGAATAAACTGTTTTGTCATGATTCAAAAGATTTGAGACTGAAGACTTGAGACTTTAGACCTGAGACGTCTTTCGTCTTAAGTCTCAAATCTTTTAATTAAGCTCGTGTCTTGATGTAGCAACTCTCACCCAATTTTGCATTATAGGAAATGCTTGTTTTCCTTCACTTAATGCCAATTTCGGACCCAATGTAAGCCCCATCCATTCGAGGAGCGGTAAACCAATATGTGTTCCTGATTCGAAGGTTTCAATCAACCAATCTGACTGGCCTTTGTAACCATCTGGGTGAAACAGCACTTCGAGTGGCAAACCAATGTGGAGAGCAGCTGCATACGACCATAACAGCGCCACAATTTCTTCTCCATCGTTGGGAAATGGTTGTTGTAGCTGATCTGTTCCAATTGCATGACGTTGTTCAGGAGTTGTGACAGCTAAATGTCCTGCTTCATGAAGTAAATCGCCTGGGTATTTCAGTTGGTCAAAATCGACCAAAATGCAATTCGCTCCTAAATCCAATCCTGGAAGAAAGGTATCGTTCGGTAGCGTCATTTCAACAACAGGAATCTCAATTTCAGTTAGAAATTGTAAAATTTGTTGTAAATAAGTGGGTTTTTCCATGTGAATGGTGTTTAATAAAATCTTATTGTTTCACTTCTATGACTGGGTCTTTAAATTCTTTTTCACTTTTCGAGATGACAATGGTTGCCACTGTATTCCCAATTAGATTGGTTATCGATCTGGCTTCGCTCATAAATTTATCTACTCCAAATAAGAAAGCCAATCCTTCAACTGGAATTTTATGAATGGCAGTGAGTGTAGAAGCAAGTACAATAAAACCACTTCCTGTTACCCCTGCTGCCCCTTTAGATGTGACCATTAAAATGAGAATGATGCTCAACATTTCAGCAAACGATAGATCTACATTGTACAATTGTGCGAGAAAAATCACTGACATGGATAAATAAATGGAGGTTCCATCTAAATTGAATGAATACCCTGTAGGGATTACCAAACCAACAACTGATTTACTGCAGCCCATTCGCTCCAATTTCACCATGATATTCGGTAGAGCAGTTTCGGAGGAAGAAGTTCCCAAAACGATCAAAATTTCTTCTTTGATGTATTTCAATAAGTTCCAGATCCGCATTTTGTAGAACCATAGGATTCCGCCCAGAATTACAAAAATGAATAAGAACATTGTTATATAAACGGTTCCCATTAATTTACCGAGTGGAACTAGCGTGTGTAAACCGTATTTCCCAATTGTAAATGCCATCCCTGCAAATGCGCCAACTGGTGCCAAATACATGACATATTTTAAGGCTGTGAATACATATTTAGAAGCAATGCTTAATTTGTTTACTGCTAGTTGACGTTTTTTGGAAAAATTCAATGCGATTCCAGTAATGATTGCCACAACCAAAACTTGTAAAGTCAAATTTGTTAAGAAGAATTTCAACCAACTAAAGCCACCTTTAGAAGCGTCAAGCACTTTAGCCATTTTTGTTGGATCCCCCATGTCCAATTGGGAACGATCGATATTTCCTGGTTGAATCCAATAAGCAGCAGCAATCCCAATGACCAAAGCGAATGTACTTACGATTTCAAAATAGAAGAGTGATTTCAATCCGATGCGACCGACTTTCTTCATGTCACCCATTCCACTAATTCCCAAAACAATGGTTAGAAAGATGATAGGTGGAATAAATACTTTGATAATCCCAATGAAAACAGTACTGACATCTTCCATTTTTACACCGACATCTTTGGCGAAGTGTCCTACCAAAATACCTGCAAGAATGGCAATTAACACCCAAAATGTCAGATTCGTCAATATGCGGTATTGCAACGAGCGGTGCACCGTTGTTTTGGAAGTAGGAAATTCGTGTAATGCTGCCATCGTTCGTTTCTATCGTTGGTGCAATGTAAGAATTTTGGTGAATTTCAGCGTAAGACCGTTGCAAAACACCTTTACTCATCGTTACCTCAAAAATTCAACATCCTCACTTACAAGCGTAAACTGCGGCGTTAAATTTTAATCGCGCCTC
>JAYSRF010000059.1:0-13874 GCA_043721195.1 Fluviicola sp.
ATGCAACACGAAAAAGGAGGTGAGACGACTAAGATTCGATTAGAATCACTCCAACAAGCTGGATTTTCTGGTGATTGGAAAACAACAGGTTATGGAAAAGTAACTGATTTTAATGTCATGTGTGCCGCCACTTATTCGTCTATCACAGTTGTTAAGAGACTTCTGGCCAACGAAGAATTAGAAATAGAACATGATCCTTTTCGGTTTTTGGTTTATGTATTAACAGGTGAATTAATTGTTGGGGAAGCTGGACTTCTTCCAGGTGATGTGTTAATTGGTGATTCATCGAATAGTTTGAGCATTACTGCATCTAGTGATTCGGAGCTCGTTGTAGTTTCTATTCAACAAAAGAACATTCTTGAACTAAAGAATCACTAGCTATACTATCGATAGAAGCTTATTTTAAGAATAGATTCAAGCCTTTTTAGGTTTGAATAATCGCACTACTCTAAATTAATTGTTCATTCAAAAGTTCAAAATATTCATTATTTACCTAGTTTCCTTTTTATCGACTTTCTGTGTTTAAGATAAAAACTACTTTCAGAACAATTGAAGACACACCATGATAAAAACTCTAATGTTACTCCTTGCTCTGTCTCTGTACAGTTTTGCGTTTTCTGGAACACAAAAGAAGTCAGATACGATCAATCGCATGAACTCGATGGGTGAGCGTGAAGGCTGGTGGGTTTTATCAAACGACAACAAAGCTATTTTTTCCTCAACTGATCGTAAATTCAAAGAAGGTTTTTATGTAAAAGGTCGTAAAAGTGGTGTTTGGATTACGTATTATGAAGATGGCACTACACCGCGATTAATTGGAGAATATGCAGATAATCGTCCAGCTGGTTCTTATTTCAGGTTTGATCGTCAAGGAAATTTGCAACAAGCAAGTGCCATTCCTAAAGCCATTTCTACGAAACAATCTGTTCAGGTTTCCAATCCGATTTTTTCGTGTAAAATGTTATTCAATCAGCGAGATATTGTTGCAGGACAAGTATTCTTTGCACATCGATTGTTTAAAAAAGATTTAGCAGTGCAATTTTGGGTTGAGTCTTCCATGGAAACAATTAAATCAGAATCGAAATTGGTTGATTTCTCTTGGTTAAATGCAAATTACACGAATATATTATTGACTTACAGTGCCATTCGTACTCCTAAGAAAATGCGTCTTGTAGAGCCTGTTTTGATTTCTCAAAAGCCTATAAACGAAAATAAAAAGCAACATTCAGCGAAAAATTTGAACTATTATTATCCACCAATCATTAAATCTCCTCGTGTAGCGAATGGGTTGGTTTTTGTGCCAAATGGTTTGAATAAGTTGTATACTGAAAGTTCTGAAATATGGATTGACGGACATTTTGTAAATGGTCAATTGTATTCTGGAAAAGTATTTATTTACGATCGTGATGGTGTCTTGTTGAAAGTACGCATTTACAAAGAAGGAATTTATTCTTCTGATGGTGGACTCTAAAAAAAATCAGGAAACGTGTCAATTCACACGTGTTATTTTAATGCTTCCATTTGATTTAAAATAGAGTGTACAAACTTCACCAACTGGTTCTTGGCATTTGATATGTTCAAAACGTACAGAGACCATTTTCCCTGTTTCATACAAACTAAGAATAGCATCATTACAAACAAGGTAATTCGCATGATTTATGCGTAGATACGTTCCAATACAATTGCGCATGATTTTGCCACGGTGAGATGGAGCTACCTTGAATGAGCTGGTTGTAATTAAAATAAGGATAACCTGAAAGATGATTGAATTCCGCATGAAAGTTTATTTTTGACCTATTAACTTGACTACTATTTGGGGCAAAGTCTGCTGAATATCTCCAAATTTCACCACTAATTTAGGGTGTTTTATAAAATAATTGGCAAGACACATCGCAACAAACTTAATTTACCTATATTTGCACCGTCTAATCCTGAAATGTTCGGGAAGATTACATAAGAATCATTCAAGCAATATTGGCATGTATTTAAATCCAGAAAAAAAGAAAGAAATTTTCGCTAAACACGGAGGTGTTGACACGAACACAGGTTCTACAGAAGGTCAAGTAGCATTGTTTACTTACCGAATTGCTCACTTAACTGGGCACTTGAAAAAAAATCGTAAAGATTTTGGAACACAACGTTCATTGCAATTGTTAGTTGGTAAACGTCGTAGTTTATTGGATTACCTAAAACGTAAGGATATTGAGAAATACCGTGCGTTGGTAAAAGAATTAGGTTTACGTCGTTAATCTTAACGGAAACATATTAATAAAAGGGGGCTTTTCGGATTATTCCGTTGTCCCCTTTTTGTCTTTCCTCGGTACAATTCGACTTACTCAGTCGAATCACTCGGAAAGACAAAGGGGGAGCTAGGTTTACTCAGTTAAATTGTATCGAGGAAAGACAAAGGTGAGGTAAGGTTTACTCAGTCGAATCACTCGGAAAGACAAAGGGGAGTATAGGCTTAAACGTCCAATACGCTTGGAAATACAAAGGAGGCTAGGTTTTACTTAATTGAAAAGTATCGAGAAGAGATAAGGAAGCTTTTTTCGTGAAAACAAGAAAATACAAGTGTGGGTGAAGACTTAAATAAGTTGAAAGTCTACTAAAGAGAAACAGGTAGTATATTTCACATCCAAAAGTGGATGTTGATTGAGTTGCTTGAAATAAAAATGAAATAATACAAATATGAATATAGGAATCAAAAAGTCCATCGTTACTGGCGGGAAAGAAATTTTCGTTGAGACAGGAAAATTGGCTAAACAAGCCGACGGGTCAGTAGTGTTACAAATGGGCAACACGGTGTTATTAGCAACTGTAGTTGCAGCACCAGAAGCAAGAGAAGGAGTAGACTTCCTTCCGTTAACAGTCGATTACAAAGAGAAATTTGCATCTGCAGGTCGTATTCCTGGTGGTTTTTTCCGCCGTGAAGCTCGTCCTTCCGAAAGTGAAATCTTAATCATGCGATTAGTGGATCGTGCATTACGTCCATTGTTTCCAGATGATTATCATGCAGAAGTGCAATTGATGATTCAATTGTTGGCTTACGATGGTGAACACCAACCAGATGCATTGTGTGGTTTGGCAGCATCAGCTGCGATTGCAGTTTCAAACATTCCGTTCAACGGACCAATGTCTGAAGTACGTGTAGGTAGAATTGATGGTCAATTTATCATTAATCCTACTGTTTCAGAAATGAAAAAATCTGACATCGATATCATGATTGCTGGTACAATCAAAGACATCGTGATGTTGGAAGGTGAAATGCAAGAAATTTCTGAATTGGAAATGGTTGAGGTCATTAAATTGGCGCATAAATCAATCCAAGAACAATGTCAATTCCAATTGGATTTAGCAGCTGAAGTTCCAGTTTCTTCTCCAAAACGTGAGTACTCACACGAATCGCATGACGAAGTTGTTAAAGCGAAAGTGTATGAGTTTGCAATGGAAAAATGTAAAGAAGTTGCTCGCCAAGGTTTGGCAAATAAAGCAAAACGCACCGAATTATTTGATGCAATTAAAGCTGAATTGAAAGCGACATATACGGAAGAAGAATTAGCTGTAGTAAGTGGTTTTATCTCGGTTTATTTCTCAGAAGTGAAGAAAAAAGCGGTTCGTCATGTCATGTTACACGAAGGGAAACGTTTAGATGGTCGTAAGTTTGACGAAATTCGTCCAATTTGGGCTGAAGTTAATTACTTACCAATGGTTCACGGTTCTGCCGTATTTACACGTGGTGAAACACAAGCCTTGATGACTTTAACATTGGGCGGCAAATTGGATGAGCAATTAATTGATAATGCTACATTCCGTGGAACTGAAAAATTCATGTTGCACTACAACTTTCCCCCATTCTCAACAGGAGAAGCGAAACCAATTCGTGGTACTTCCCGTCGTGAGATTGGACACGGAAACTTGGCATTACGCGCTTTGAAACCAGTTCTTCCAGATGATAATGCATACACGATTCGTTTGGTATCTGAAATTTTAGAATCCAATGGTTCGTCTTCAATGGCAACTGTTTGTGCAGGTACACTTGCATTAATGGATGGTGGAGTTCAAATCAAAGCACCAGTATCTGGTATCGCAATGGGATTGGTTGCTGATGAGGGTAAATTTGCTGTATTGTCGGATATCTTAGGTGATGAAGATCATTTAGGTGACATGGACTTTAAAGTTACAGGTACAGCGAAAGGAATCACAGCTTGCCAAATGGATATTAAAGTTGACGGATTGCCTTACGAAGTATTGATCCAAGCATTGGAACAAGCAAGAGCAGGACGTTTACACATATTGAACAAAATCATTGAAACGATTGCTGTTCCAAATCCTGAGTTCAAACCACAAACACCACGTATCGAAGCATTCAATGTGCCAAACGATATGATTGGTGCGATCATCGGACCTGGAGGAAAAATCATTCAAGGAATTCAAAAAGACACGAACACAACCATTACAATTGAAGAATTGGAAACAGGTGAAGGTCGTGTACAAGTGATGTCTAATAACGCTGAAGACATGAACGCAGCTACACAACGCATTCGTATGATTGCTTTCCCTCCGCAAGTGGATGAAGGTGGTGAATACGAAGGAAAAGTGAAAGCGGTGAAAGATTTCGGTTGTTTCGTTGAGATCCTTCCTGGAACAGATGGTTTGATCCATATCTCTGAATTCTCTTGGGAGAAAGTAGCGAAAATGGAAGATGTTTGTAAAGAAGGTGATTTATTGAAATTCAAGGTTGTTGGAAAAGATCCAAAAACCAAAAAATGGAAATTGTCTCGTCGTATTTTGTTGCCAAAACCAGAGCGTAAAGAAACTGCTCCGGAAGCAAGCGCAGAGTAATACAATACCTCATTTTATACGAACGACTCATCAGAAATGGTGGGTCGTTTTTTTGTTTTGAAGTTATATGTATGAATTAAAGATACGGGTATGGAAACGAAGTTAACCTTGTCAATTGAAACATAGACGGTTGAAAAGGCTAAATCCTATGCTAAGGAAACAGGTCGAGATCTTTCTTCAATCATTGAAAGTTAGTTGGAAAGTATGGTTTCGCAAGCTTCTTCAAAATCAACAGATCTTACAAAATTGCATGGTGTAGTTAAGTTACCAGCAAATTTTAACGAGAAAACTGAAATGCATGAGCAATTGAGTAAAAAGCACCATCAATAAAAAGCGCTTTTTCAGACATTTCGTGTATCATTACCAGAAACACGAAAAAGCCCAATCATGATAAGATGAGTGTTTTAGCCCCAGATCAATTAACAATTTAGAAATGAAATAAGTAATGGTATCTTAAGATTTCATCACCTTCGCGCTAATTACATGTTCATCGCCTTCGATGTAAATCTTTAAAATATAGACACCATTTGAAAGCTTATTGAGATCAATGTTCTTTTGGTTAAATCCATTTTTGATGGCCACACTCTTTTCAGTATAGACTGCTTTTCCAGCAATGTTATACAACACAAAATTGGCACTTATTTTTTTCTTTGAATTGAGTTTTATCTGTAATTCATCTTCAAATACAAGTGTTGAAACCAAGTTGAAATCACTTGAATTGGAACTGATTTCATCCAGACTAATGATGGAGGAATACTTGAATTCTCCATCCGTATCGACCATTTTTAGACGATAATAGACCGTTTTCGTTTGATTCACATCTTTGTAGACATACGAACAAGGAGCATCGCCTGTACAATTGCCATTGATTTCATAAATTTTAGTAAACGAAGTTGCATCTGTCGAGCGTTCTAACTCATAACGTGCGAAATTACGCTCATTTTCTACTTTCCAAGTTATTGTTGGGCTTGATTTTTCAGTTTTTTCAGCGGTGAAATTGAGTAGATCCACAGAAAGCGCAGTTACAACTGTCAGTCGAATATCATCAATTGCAGCAGAAGGATCTGTTCCAGAGCCATTTCCATTGTTTCTCCAGTGATATCCAATTCGAACGTTTGGATTGTTATTGAATGCTGCAGGAAGTGCTAAGGTATAGGTTGTCCATTGACCTTGACTGTAGCCATTACAAGCACCACAACAAACGCTGGTTAAACAGTATTGGTAACCGACTGGCCATGTTGCACCATTATCCGTGCTGAGTTGCAATTGAAGACGGTCATCAGCACAACCTGCACTACCAAAGGCAATAAAATCGAATGCTAAAGTGATAGTAGAGTAGCCAGTTGTATTGATAGTTGGAGAAGTTGCACGTTTATAAGTTGCATTTGCTGCGCCTGTTTCATTAAAACTTGCTCCCATATCACCACCAGCACCTGGATCTGCACCAATGTGTAATGAAGCATCGCCTATACAAGAAGAACCACATCCTGGAGGAACAATCCCTTCTTCAGCACAACTAACAAACCAATCGTTGGGTGCACCACCACTCACACCACCTGAATTGTTGGTGATAGTCCAACCATTCCAAGTGCTAGCAATACAATTACTTGCACAACCATTATTAAAATTATCAGACCAAATAGTCGTTTGTGCAAATGAAATTAGTTGAAATAAAGAAAATAAAATGGTAGTAAGTAGTGTGTTGTTAATGGATATTATTGTTTTCATAAGCCTTGAGCAGTATTGTTTTTGTAAATATATTGATTTAGATAATAATAACCCAAATTGATTGAAAATGAAACAATTAAAGTTAAAAATAAAACAAATGAATCAATTCCAACCATTGGAGCACCAAATGTTAAGTATCCTATAAATAAATAAGTTACCATTAAAAATGCCTGAAATAGGGCAGCTAAAACCGGAATTGAACTAAATAACAAGGGCTTTTCGTATAAAATAAAAAGCAATGACCAAGAAAGCATCACTGCAAAACTGGTGTAAAAAGAAATGCACGCACTTGTACAAAAAAGGAGAAGTAAGATTCCATTTTGAATAGTGAATTGATCGGAGAGATGTTGGTTCGATCGGCCATATTTTTCATACACAAAAAGCAATGCCAAAACAATAACTAATAAGGGAAAGTAATAGAGGGTTGTGGGGTCTAAGAGCCAATTTGTTGGGTAATTTTTGCGTGCTAAATACGCTCCAATAACAACTAAACCCACAGCACTGATAGTTCGTAGGAATGAAAGTGTAGAAAAAGTAAATGGAATAAGTCTGCGATTGTAACGATACGCTATTATTAGAAAAATCAATAAATCGAGCGTAAATAAAAGGTAAACTGATGATTGATCATTTGTACTATATGTTAAGTGGAGCAGTTCGTTGATTTTTCCCATAAAAAAGGGAATTGTTCCGGAAAGAAAAAGGACAGTATAGATTGAAAGTGTGCCAATTATTGTTCTTAAAACGTTTCGGGTTTTCAAATAGATGTAGTTAAAACTGGCGAACACCAGTAATACAATTTCAATCCGAATTCCGATAGTAGCTCCACGATTCAAACTTGCACCGCCAATTGTCACATACGACCATGCAATATCTGCGTATGAATTAATAGATAAGTAATTCATCTTGGAGAATTTCCCTTGAGAGATCAATAAATCGATGATGGGAGCAGTAAGAGCGATAGAAAAGCAGCAGACAACTAATTTTACGATTTGTTCAATCTTGACTTTTGAAAAAGCGTGCAATTGTAACATGAATGCGCCAACGATAAACATAAACCACAAACCAATGTGCAGTAAATCTTCGAAACGGAATAGGCGATTATTCGCAAAAAACTCCAAGCACAACCGAATCGCTAAAATGGCTAAAAACAGCAATAAATAGCGTTTTAATGGAAGCGGATAATCTTCAATTTTTGCGACTATTTGTTTAAAAAATGCTTGAAATTTCTTCATTGTAAACTTATAATTGATAGGCAATACCATTTCCTTTTCGAGTACCTCCCTTCATAATTTGGACTGCTATAACGATTGTTTTTTTTGTTGATTCAATGGAATTACGTATTACTGTAAGCTGTAAGTTTTCATTAGAATTTGCTCCGATGAATTCTATAAATGTGGTTTCATCAGAAGCCAATGAAAGGTCATTAATTCGAATTTCTTGATAGTTTTCTTTTGGGTATGTGCCATAAATTACTTCAACTTTTCCACCTTCATCCTTCGATAAAAACACACTAAAGGCTTCTTGATGGTTGAAGAACTGGAAGTCGATCCAATAATAATGCAATTTTGATCCAAAAAGTAATTCAGGTTTTTCTATCGTATGCAGAAACAGAATTGATGGTTGGTTGATTTTCCTTTCTTCTAGCACTTTGAAGTTGACTTGTAATGGTTCAATCCTTGCTAGTTGAAATGCCGTGCCAATAACCTTGGTATTGAATTCTTTTTGGCGTTTATACTCAATTCGACAACTGTTTTTTAGTTCTTCCAAACCAACGCTAAAATCAATGCTATTGCGATCCATGGAAAATTGAAAGTTCAATTTAGTGGAATCTACCTCAGCGGATTGAAGCAGTATTGGAAATCGTTTGGACCCCCAATTTGGTAAAGAATCGATGTAAGCGAATCCGTCTTCAGCGTCATCATTTAGTTTAGAATGATAAGATGTAAAGGCTGAAAATTGGTGTTTTTCCACTTCTGAATGACCAACGAGTAAGGCACTCAAATCATTTGAATATTTCTCACTATTAGGTGGTAATACGGACAAAATATAAATCTTTTCTTTACTTGAGCTAATCGAAAGAAAACCTTCATTTTCGGTCAGTTTTGTAGAAGCACAGGAAACCAGTACTAGCAAACTAAGTATGTGAAAGCTACTTTTAATCATGCGTTTCAACCAATTGATAGGCAATCATTAACTTCAAAATTAAGGCAGTTGCAATGAGGTATTCACGTTTTTTATACCGTTCATTTGGAATTGGAAAAAAGCCGCCATTCCACGCACCATTCCCTTGTTGTGATTGGAGTAAAAATTGTATTCCTTTTGTGCAAGCTAATTTGCTCTGTTCATCTTCTTCATTCACTAAACAATGAAGCATAAAAGCGGTTTGTAATTCCGGAGAAACATGATTTTTAATGAGGGAATCTGAATATAACCAACTGCCATTTTCGAGTTGTTGCTGTAGAATAAAATCTTTACCTCTTTGCCAAGTTGATGGTGCATGAGATTTTAATGCGGGCATACATTGCCAAAGCGCATATCCTGGACAATTGTAGTATTCCCATGTTTGGCCCCACGAACCATTTGGTAATTGTTTAGTGATTAAATAGTCGTAGGCTACATCCAAATTATTTGCTGGATAATGTGCCGTTTCGAACAAGTTAATCACAAAAGCAGTTACGGAAGGAAAATCGACTTGATCCAATACGTCTGGATTTCCAACTTTCCAAGAACCATTTTTTTCTTGTAATTGCTCGATGGTTTTGAATGGTGAATCAAGTTTTTGCGTCGAAGTTAGCCGATTTAGAAGTCGTAAATATATAGCAGAAGTTTCAATGCAATAACTGGTTGAACAAACTACATTGTGACACAACAATTGCTGATCATTCTCTTGCGATTTCAGCCACCTTAATCCGAGTTGAATAGTACTGTCTTCTTCGGGGAAACGGTCTAATAACGCATCTGTTACTAAAATGGTTTCCCAAACATTGAAGAGTGGATTGGTTGAATCTTGAAAAGCACCAGACGGAAGTTGCACCTCTTTTAGAAAAGTGGTTGCGCGATGACTACTTTCATTCAATTGTGCTTGCGGAATCTGTCCAATAATTCGGGTGGAACAGGAAAGAACAATAAGGAATAAAAATGCGAGTAGATTTTTCACCGCTTTAGTCTTGAAAGTAAGCATTAGTTAAAACTAAAACAATTAGCCCAATAAATAAGCTGTTGTGTAGGAGAAATAACGGTTTTTCTTGGTAGGGTTTGCGAAATAACAAAAACACGTGAACTGAACATGTAACAATTAGTAAAAGCGCGATCCATAAAGTGTTGAAGTAGAAAAACACCCACACATAAGCAGAAATAGTAAACAGGGCAATGAGTCTCTTTGCATTTGTTTCACCTAATAGCACTGGTAAGGTTTTTATTCCAGCGGCTTTGTCGCCAGCAGTGTCTTTTAAATCAACAAAATTGGCCATTAACGAAACAGGAATAAGAATAAAAAGTAACCAAAAAATAGGGAATTGGCTGAGATCACCTCCCGCTACATAAAATCCGCAAACAGCCGAAATAAGCGAGTTTATCCCAATTAGAAATTTAGCAAGAAAAACGAATCGCTTTAGTTTAAACGGTTTGCAGGAATAGATGTAATAAATGAGTGAAATGCCGAGAATTGCCAAAAAGAATTCAATTCCTATCAAGAATGAAAACACCAACGAAAAAAGTAGACTTATTTTGGAAGTACGATCATACAATTTAGGATCAACAGCATTTTTTACTAATGGTCGATTTGTATTGGTCAATTGATCAATTTCGATGTCTTCTATATTATTACTCGCAATCGCAAATACAGCTGCATAAACCAAAACAATGAAATACAAACCCGCTTCAATCCAAACAACAGGCTCTGTTTTAAAAATCAAGGATATCGTATTGTTTTTCAAGACAATTCCGACTATAAAAAGAACGAAATAATGCAAAATACGTCCCAATCGAATATCTAATACTAATTCCCTCATGAAAGCTGGCTTCATGCAACCAAGAACGATTATTGGTAAACTAGTAAAGAACACTAAAAGGGTTTGGTAGAACATCGACGAATCATTAATTGAGAACGAATGTACGAAGCATTTCTGATAACCTGATTGGAGGTTGCTTGGATTCAGTTGATTTTAAAAATCGAATCAATGGGAAGCTTTGGAACTAGAAAACATTCCGACTACTTATTCATCTTCATCTTCATCATCTTCATCATCGATTCCAAAGAACTGTAACTTCTTGCCGCTCTTTTCACGTTTTAAAAGATAGCCGTAAACACCTGTATGAATTACTAATGTTGCAAACGCGATCTTATCAAAAAAAGTAGTGTCTTGTGCAAAATAACGGAAGCCTAACATGACCAACATAAACAATAAGTAAAGTCCACAACCGGTGAAAAAGACATACATGAAGCGTTCGTTTTTGCGCCAAAGCAATACCAATCCAATAAAAACGATGATCCAGAAAATGATGGACAATGCATGAAATGCTTCTAGTCTTCCAATAAAAGCATGTGGTTCAAATCCTAATTCTTGGCCCCGCTTTTCTATCATGGCGGTTACATCGATTTCTTTTTGATCAAAGATCGTATTCCGCATCCGAATTGCAATGGAACCAAGCACAGACCAGACCATGAAAATTACCCAAATAATGAGTGCGAAGAAGAAGCTGAATTTGGTGTAATTATCGGGAGATTGAGTACCGAAAATAAAATTACGAAAACGAATCAACAGAGGCAAAGGGCTGCTTAAATGCGCTTCAAATTCTTCACGGAAAGTTGTTTTTTCTTCTTCTACTTCTGACACACTGTAAAGGTACGTATTTTCAATAGAGAGATGAATGGTTCATTCAGTTGTTTTGTAGAAGTAGCGTTTGTCTGTTTTGGTAGAATAGTTGGATAAATGAAAGGGTTTTTGGGTTGGGAATTCAGGAGGTGTTTTAGTTGGTTTGTGTCTAATTGATTTTTAATCAAACTATTAGGCTATATCCGTCCCGTATTCCGATGGCTATCGGAATGCGATATTACCGAATTTTTGAAAGAAAATGATCAATTGTTGAGACAAATCAATGGATTCATCGGTATTGAAATCCACAAATCTTGACTAATTTAGCTTTCCAACATGAATATGTCCAACAAACAAGAAGACTTCACCTTTTTAGCAGAAACGCCCTTTCTGAATTTTTCGCACCCAGCGATGCAATCATACATCAATGAATTTAGCTCATTACCGACTAAAGCTGAACAAGCAATCGCTGTATACCTAAAAGTGAGAGATGGTTTTTTATATGATCCTTATCATTTGAATCTTCGTGCTGATGCATTAATAGCAAGTGAAATATGCACTAAAAATCGTGCTTGGTGTGTTGAAAAGGCAATTGTTTGTTGCGCAGCAATGCGAGGTTTGACTATTCCAGCTCGATTAGGATTTGGGATTGTAAAGAACCACATTGGAGTTGAAAAATTGATCAACTATTTGAAAAGAGATGAAATTGTGTTTCACGGTTTTGTAGAGGTGAAAATCAATGGAATATGGACAAAATGCACTCCTGCTTTTGATCGAAGAATTTGCAGATTGAATAAAGTAACACCACTTACTTGGGATGGGACGAAAGATTCACTCCTACAAGCATTTCGAGGAGAAGAGCTTTATATGGAATACCTGCATTTTTATGGAACATTTAATGATGTGCCAATTCAACTGATGCAAGATGAAATGCGCAATTATTATCCTCATTTATTTTCAGATCCAATAGAAACGACTGATTTCTCTTTTCGTTTTTAGCACCTACTAACCTCAGTTCGACTTTAAATTTAGATTGAGAATTCAATTTTAAATGTGATAAACAAGGCGATTTTATGAGTGATAGCGGGCTATCATGAATGAAATCAACGAAGGATATCACTTTTAAAATGAATAGCTGAATTATTGTTGCACCTAATAAATACTCATCTTTTTCACGAAAACTCCTTGAAATAACCCGTTATTACTTCGTCGCTTTCACTCAAATCTGAGCATTTATAGGCGTTCTGAACAAAATTTAAAGTCGAACTCAGGTTAGTAATCAAATGATTTTTAAAGGGTCAATAAGTGCTTGAAATCCTAAATAAAAATTTTTCTCAACAGAAAGTAGAAAATAATCGGGAATTGATCAATGAAACACTGTGCATACTTCCATGTTAATCAATTACGCAATTCCATAGTACTAGTAAAAGCAAGCCATTCGTATGGTTTCCGATTGGTTACTGTATCGTTCAAGTATACCCTCCGTATACCCTCCGTATACCCTCCGTATGGTCTCCGTATGGATAGTGTATGAGGAGTGTATGATAGTATATTGTTAAATAGAATTTTTGCAAAACATCAATTCTTGGAATCCTAGCATTTAAAGTCAAACGTAGGCTATTAAATCTAAATCACCGAATAACAAACAAAATTGATGGCATTCTAACCAATTCCACTGTTTGTGTTATTTTATCTTTAAAACATTTTTTTTGCGGAAAACCGAAGTGTTTTATTCATTGAGGAGCATTATCTTGCGCACTTAAACCATTATTCACTTTTTATGAAAAAAGCACTATTTACGTTGCTCTTAGCAGCTGTTCCCGCTTGTTTTAATGCACAACGGGTATTCGAACAAACCAACATGAGTTGGCAATTACCAAACTTATCAGTTGAAACGCACAAAGATTTTGTGTTTGCCGCCTTCACTGACTTCGACCCAGCGACGGGAAGACTCTCTCCTGTAGTAAAAGTTACAGATGTAAATGCCAATCCGTTGATGTCGTATTTCCTTGATTTACCTGATGATGCAACTTTGATGGACTTTACCATTCGTCCAGCAACTGAAACATTGTTGTTCACTGGGTTTTTAACTTACTCACCACGTGTCCTGTTCATTATTGAAACTGATTTTGCTGGAAACATGATTCAAAGTAACCTCCATGTTACCGCAACTGGAAGTTCGTTGGTCCCCCACCAAATCATTCATTCAGAAAATGCAGGTCAAGTAGTAATTGTTGGAACAGAAGTAGATGGCATTTTGACGCCAACAAACTACACGATGGTTCCAAAAACAGGATTCATTTTAGGCTTGGATTTAAACAACCAAAACACGGTGCTGTTTAGTTCCCAAACTGATTCTCCCAGAGCTGGTACGTTTGACCATGATATGTTGGAATCGGTGACTGAAGTACCAACAGGTTATTTCATTACTGGATCAGCTAATGAACCTGGCGGGTTTGAACAAAATCTCTTTGTTATGGGAATTGATAA
>JAYSRF010000060.1:0-41427 GCA_043721195.1 Fluviicola sp.
ATACGTTCCTGCCAATTCATTGACGATTCCATTTCCAGTATACGGGAATGTTCCACCTGTAGCGGTAATGGTTACGTCAGCTGTTTCTCCGTTGCAAGCAATTGCTGTTGCCGAAGAATTGGCAATCAAGGCTGTTGGTTCAGTGATTGAAATGTTCGTCGTAGCGGTACATCCGTTATTATCCGTAACCGTGTAATTGTACGTTCCAGCCAATTCATTGACGATTCCAGTTCCAGTATACGGTAAGGTTCCACCTGTAGCGGCGATTGTTACGTTCGCAGTTCCACCGTTGCACGCAATTGCCGTTGCCGAAGAATTGGCGCTCAAAACAGCGGGTTCTGTAACGGTAATGTTGGCTGTAGTCGAACAACCATTGTTATCAACTACGGTATAAGAATAGGTTCCAGCTGCTACCACAAACATTCCTGTTCCGGTATAAGGAGCTGTTCCACCAGAAGCGTTAACAGTTATCGTAGAAGTTCCTCCATGACACAAAATGGGTGTTTTCGTTGTGGTTACTAGTAAAGCTGTCGGTTGAGTTAATGTGACGGACTTATTCACCGAACAACCGTAAACATCTGAAATAGCACATGTGTAGGTACTTGCGCTTAAACCCGTAGCACTTGCAGTTGTTGCGCCACTGGGAGACCACAAATAGGTATACGTACCTGAGCCACCACTTGCTGCAACGTTAGCAACACCGTTATTTCCGCCAAAACACACCAAATTTGTTTGAGTAGTTGTAGCTGAAACTGCTGTATAAGCCGATACGGTGCTTCCGCTGGTTACCGCTCCTGGCGCAAGCCAATTAGAAGTTGCACCTGATAGCGCGAAACCAACAAGCGAACCGTTATAGTTATTGCCACTCGCGTCAATTAAAGTGGTGACTCCAGCGTTTGCTCCTCCGCTAGTTCCGTGATTGAAGTGATAATTTGCCAATAAATTGGTTCCAGTAGTGGCTATTTCACCGTTCATGTTATTGATGATTTCACCCAAACACAAATCACGTGTCCAAATTCTCACCTCATCGATACTTCCTCTAAACAATTCTCCATTGTTATGACCGCCCATTATAACCTGATTGGGTGTCGAAACAAAAGAAGTACCCGTGACAGCTAAAGTTGTGCCTTTCAGGACTCCATTGACATAAATTTTCAGTTTACTGCCATCCCAAACACCTGCAATGTGTTGCCAAGTATTCAATGTTAGTGCACCTGAGCCAGAGCCAACAACTTGAAAACCGAAACCAACATTTACCCAAAAGCCAATTACACTGCCTTCTTGTCGCAGCATAAACTGCATATTTGTTGAACCCGTGTTATAATTACCAATTACAACTCCATAAGCAGTAAAAGCAGTGGGGTTGATCCAAGCTTCAACCGTGATTCTGTTTTTGGTTGCCAAGGCAGTATTGATAGCGTTCGTTGTGACTTTATCATTTATTCCGTCAAAATTAAGACATGCTCCAGCTTGAGCCTGTGCAACCAATGTACCCAAAAAAAAGGCAATTAGAAAAATGAATGTTTTCATAAATTATTTTTTGAAAACAAAAATGGATCTTTCTATAAGTTGCTTGATGGAAAATGGGGTGAACAACGTGTTGCTGTAGACAATCAACAAATGGTGCATAAATCTGGCAACAAACTACTTCAATAGTCGTTCGATTTCATGCTGATAAGCTCTTCCAATTGGAACTTCATTGCCTCGAACAACAACGCAGTTTGTTTTAATTTCTGAAACAAATTTTTTGTTGATGACAAACGACTTATGGATTCGAATGAAATACTGTTGCGGAAGCTGCTGCACTAATTCAGTTAAGGTAATACGTATGACTCTTCTTTTTACATTGCTTAAATGAATGACCACATAATTACTATCCGATTCCAACCACACAATTTCATCACAGATTAAGCGGACCACAGATCTCCCCTCTTTCACAATAATTTCTGGCGAATCGAGATCGGGTGTTAAATTTTCGAAGGAATTAAAAAGTGCTAGTTCAATGGCAACGATTAAATCTTCATTCTTGAAAGGTTTTACAATGTATGCGTTGGGACGTGTATGCTTGGCTTTGTCTAAAATTTCTGGGCTAGAATGCGAGGTAATGTAAATGAAGGGTATGAGGAATTTTTTCAACAATAATTGCCCCAAATCAATTCCCGATTTTTCGCTTTCGAGGTTGATATCTGTAAGAACCAGACCCGGTTTACGCGTATTGATTTCCAAAACGGCTTCATCTACTGATGACGCGATTCGAATAGAAGTATACCCTGATTTTTGCAACAGTTCGGCGATCGTAACGGCGATCAGATAATCATCTTCAACTATTAAAAAATCAATGTCTTTCATGCGCTACCAAAATTACCCTATTTTCTTTCTTATACTGGAAAATGTATTTCAAAAGTGGCTCCTGGATCATTGTATTTTTTGAGGGTCCCTTTCATTTGAATAGCCATTATCCCGGTGAGTTTTAATCCTAAACTATCCGAACGAAAATTAACCGCTTCTGGCAGACCTTTCCCTGAATCCGCTATTTTTAGCACCCACGTTGTATCAAACAGTGATAAATCGATGCTGATTTTACCTACTGAATTCTCATCAAAAGCGTATTTGATAGCATTGGTCACCAATTCATTCACAATTAAGGCGATCGGAACGGCTTTTTTTGTTTCAAATGAAACATCCGCCAAGTTTAGTTCAATACTGACCTTTTGAAAGGTGTTTTGAATGACATCTCTGTGGAAATCCAATACTTTATTCAGGTATTCGCGCATATTGATTTGGAGCGGTGAATTATTCTGATAAAGTAAGTCATGTAACACCGAAAGCGATTGAATTCTGTTCTGGCTTTGCAACAAATATTCAGTCAATTTTTCGTTTTCAGCACTATTGGCTTGCAAGGTTAACAAACTCGAAATAATCTGTAAATTGTTGTTGATTCGGTGATGCACTTCCTGCAATAACACATCTTTCCTGTGACTTTCATTCGACGTAAATTCGGCTATGCGTTTTTTATTGTCATAAGCACGTTTGGCCACCACCAATAATGCGATCACAATCACGATAATCGCAATAAAAAAGGCACGTTGCTGAACGAATAATTTATTTGCCGCTTCCAAACGAAGTACTTTTTTGTCATGCCGCGTTTTCGTCACCAATTCCTTTTTCTCAAATTCCGTTTGTAGTTCAATGCGCGTGGTTTCCTGAATGGTTTCTTCATTCAGAATACTGTCTTTATACAACACATAACGTGTATGATTTTCCAAGGCATTTTTATAATCGCCCAATTCGTTGTAGAGCAAATAAAAATCTTTGTACGTATCTCGGACATCGTCTTTTGTACCAATTTCCAAACTCAGTTTCAAGGCTTTCTTCAAATACATTTCAGCATCTTTTAACGCCCGTGTATCGATGCAGACTTCGGCCAAACTGATGTAAGAACTAAGAATTCCTTGCTTATCACCGATTTCTTCTTTTACAACCAGCGACTTTGAGAACAACTGATACGCTTCCTGGTATTTTTTCTGACGATAATACACAATGCCGATGTTGTTGTGCATCATTGAACTAAAATTTTTGTCCTTCAATTGCTCAAATAAGTGCAGTGCTTTAAAGTAATTGTAGAGCGATTGATCATACTTTCCTTGTCTGTCGTAGATCAATCCAATATTGTTGTAAGCGAGTGCAATTCCGTTGACATCATTGATTTGCTTTTTGATTTTAAGTGCCTTGAAATGATTGCTAAATGCGGCAGAATCGTTGTTCAGATTGTAATAAATATTGCCCATGTTACTGTGAGCCATTGCGATGCCTCTTTTAAACCCGATGCTGTTCATGATTTTGAGTGCATCAAGGTAACATTTCAATGCTGCTGGATAATTGCCCTGCTCTTCGTAGATTAATCCGATGTTATTGTGCGTATAGGCCAAGCCTTTTTTGTCGTCAATTTCGGTAAAGATCTTTTGTGCCTTAAAGTAATTGGAAAGCGCTTTCCCGTATTCACCTGTTTGCCAACACACCAATCCGATTGTATTGTGCGCATTGGCAATCCCTTTTTTCCAACCCTTTTTATGATTAACGGTTAGTTTCTTCGCCAGTGTCAACCCCTTGTTGCAATAGATTAAACTCGAATCGTATTGACCGTTGAATTTATATTCGCTTCCCAGTGAAAGCAAATTGTTGACCCGATTGGTATCTTCTTTCCCCGTTTTAAGAACAGTTACTAACGAATCGATATACGATTGCGCATAGGTCGATTGTTGTACACTGAAACAACAGAGAAAAACAGGAAAATAAAAGGAGAAGCTCTTCATTTAGTGTACAAAGAAGCGAATTATAATGGGATAAAAAAAGTGGGGAGGTTGGGTAATATACGAAGCGATAATAACATAGAAGTGCATTTTGATCTATCTTACCACGAAAGAAAAAATAAGTAATCAAAAGAAGTATTTAACGCATTAACCCAACAGACTAAATCACTAACATTAAGCTAATATAAGACAAACCGAGACTTCCCATAAAATGAGTAAAAAAGAACCTCTTGGATTTTGCTTGAGGATAATTTATTAATAAAATCTCATACTTTTTTTTCCTAAATATCAACAGATAATTGATGATGAAAGGTGGAATAAAAAAATAAACCAGTAAATAAATCAACCCATTATAATAATCTGACGATATAAAATCAAATGCTAGAAATTTGGTAAATCCTGGACAGCAAAAATGATCAATAATCATCCACGCTGATAAAAGATTCAACATGAAACAAATCGTTAGCATAAATAATGTCATCGACTTCCAAATGTCAGAAAAAGCACCAGCCTTCATCGCACAAATGGTGCTAACAACCAAACTATTATATAAATTTTTCATAATACTTCAACGTTTATCCACCGCCCATTTGCGATCAGAGATCACTGCAAGTATATTTTCTAAGTGAATCATGTCTTCCATGAATAAACAGGATTCGAAAAAGTAGTACCTACTTGGTATTGGATGCTTTGTCAATTGGTAAAGGTAGATAATTTTAATTCTACGATTGAGCTGACTCAGTTGTAATCTTTGTTAGGTTTTGAAAATCAATTAACTAACTTTTTCAATTGTTTTGCTCTTGAATCGTTGTTTACCAAAACGTTTACATTTTTTATCAAGGTTTTTTCTTAACAATGAATCTTGTATTTTGCTAAAATCACCATTTGAAATGTCATCCACCTTTCCTAATACAATCATCTTTACAATTAAATTCTATTTCAACGTATTCAATAAAAGACCTAATTTGAGCTGGAGCTATTACTTTTACTACTAACCACCCATATTCATCCGTATATATAGTAAAAATCTCTCCTGAGTTTCTTTTAAACAATTCATCTTCTACTGATTTAATGATCCAATTTTTCTTAAACCAACCAATATCCCCAACATTATTACGATTTGGATCTACAGAAAATTGCATTGCCAACTCTTCAATAGAGCCACCTGACTGAATAACCTTACATAACGAATCAGCTTTTTGCTCAGCATCTGGGCCAAAATGTAAAAGAATGTATTGCATTCTCATTAAATAGTCATTCTCACGACTAATTACTTTAATATAACTGCAAGTTGTGTCATCATTTTTAATTGGACCTAATACCACACTTTTTTTGTGTCTAAATGCTTTTTTAATTGCGATAGATGAGTTCTTTGAATCAAGTACCGCATATCCTCCTGTACATCTAATAGTCGGATATTTTTCTTGAAATTGTATTAAGGCATCTTTTGAGATTATTTCCGAAATATTTTTTATGATGGAATCGTGTATAATCTCCTCTTGTCCAATTGCAGAAAGTGATAAGAAGAAAACAAATTGTAGAAAAATATTTTTCAAAATTGTATTTTAAAGAATGAATAAAAATTATCGAAACATTCGGTAATATATTAGTATTGAAGATGAAATAATATACCAAAACGTTTACCTTTTTTTCAGTACTGTTTTTCTTAACAGTGACTTAATTTCATCTTGTTAAAAGCTCCATTTGAAGCATTACCATTTTTAATTAATCCAAAACATTCGCTATGACCGTAATAATAAAACCTGATAAAAAGTATAAAAATCCATATGCAAAAACCCATTTATAACATCGTTTTATTTCCTGTTTATACTTATTAATTAGCGGTGAATTATGATCTGCTTCAGCATCCTTTAAATAAGATTTCAATGTTCCGATTTGAATCATTTTTAGAATAGTTAAGAGTGTTACAATAAAAAATGAAATTCCATAAAAAACTCCCATACTCTATAATCATTTAATTAGGTCGTTTATTTCTGACCATGTGTTCTAAATTTTTAGTTTTCTATCGCAAGAACATGTTTTGTACATTGGTAAAAGTAGATAATTATAATTCTACGATTGCACTGGCTGGGTTGTCAACTTGGTTAGGTTTTGCACATCAATTAAATCGTTGTTTATTAAAGCGTTTACTTTTTTCTAAACAGTTATTATATTAAATCTTGCTAAAAGCGTCATTTGAAGCATTACTTAGATGCCCCGTTGAAACATAAACTACTTACAATACTTTATAATAAGTGTATCTGCATCAATATTCCCATAAGAACTAGCGGTTTTCAAATCTTCACATCCATTTTTGGAATTGTTGAACGACAAATAAATGATCCCTCGATAATAATAATCTTCCTCCAGCAAGTAACGGTTTTGTATTACATAATTAAAATCCTCGAATGAAGATTTCAAACTGTCCATTTCAAACAACAATACACCCCTTCGAAAACGAAGTTCATTCATAGGAATATCATGCGGATAGGTTTCTATTGAAGTGTTTGTATTTTCAACCCAAAGAACCTCCCCTCCTTTTGACAATATAGCGCTATTCAAATCTTGTAGTGCTTTTATAGAGTTGTTATTTTTTGAATATGCTAAAGCCCTATTGTAATACGCAGCTGTATTGTCTTTATCAATACAGCATATTATTTTTGAATAATCTAAAATCGCCTTCTCATTATTTCCTAATATCTCGTAATAATACCCTCTATTCAATCGAGCATCCAAATTGTTAGAATCTTGCTTAATTAAAGAATCCAAAAGTTTAACAGCACCATAATAATCTCCCTTTCCAGCACAAACTTCAGCAGTAGTCAATAAATCCTGTTTTGTTTCATAATCACAACATTGTAAAGCAGATAAAATACAAACTAAAAGACCTTTCTTCATAAGACAATATTATTGGGGAGCATTTGCTCTGCTGGAACTAACCCATTTATAAGAGAACAATACATATCATAAGTTGCTACTGAAAGAGTATAAGTCAATTCACCCTGGTAATCCACCATAATCACCAGTTCCACGAAAAACACTTTCACCTTTTAGTTGAAAATTAACTTGAATAATTGCACAACTTACTAAGTAAACCAAAAACATTGATAGAAAATAACCCAATCGATAATGTGATTCAATTAAGAGATAGAGTATGTTATGGAAAATCAAGCCAATTAAACAATAAAACCAACTTAAAAGCCGGAGCTTTTTAACCGATGCTTTTATTTCTGTAATTTTTTCTTTAGAACTTTTTTTGTTCACGCATTTGAGTTTTTTTATAAACTTATTTTGAACCAATGAGATGATTGTAATATATACCACCACCGTAATCAAAAGTAAAAGCGTTTCAATCTCCGTGCTTAAAAATATGTAATCCATAGGTGCGTTAAATGCTTTGACCAATTATATCAATATCATACTTATTCATGCTTTTGTTCAGAAATATTTTTCCCAAGTAAACAGAAAAATAAATACAGTTACCATCAAATATTTATAACTCAAAATGTTGTAAACCTCCCTAAAAGTATAATCTAACTGTTCATTCTTTGCACTAGAAAACAAATAAACACATTGTTAGTTACTAGATTAAAACAAAGGCAGACAAAAGTACCATTTGGAACACTACCATTGTTTAAGTTTATGAAAATTCAAAAGTGCAAATTGATACACTACTTGATCTCCTCATTCTCGTTCTCAATTCTCGCTCTGAAAAAGAAAAGACTTCAGCGAGAGAGCGAGAGAAGAGTGCAAAAAGAAAAAGACCATTTAACTTGCGTTAAACAGTCTTTTCTTTTTGAGTGACCCTTTTGGAGCAAAGTTCGAACTTTTTGGTGGAGGATTTGAATCTTCTTAGCTAGCTTCTTTCTATTCAAAATTCATACTCTTTCTTAAAAGATGAAATATTGAAAATTTACGAATCGCTAAAACTAAGAATGTATTGAAAGAGAAAAACAATATATTTGAGTAATTATCAAATATATACCACTATGACTATTCGCGTTTTTTTAACTCTCTGCTTATTATGTTACTCTTATTCTATCCTTTCTCAGAGTGTGAAAGAAGACATGAAGAGTAATGAAATCTATTACTCTGGATTTAATCCAAGCCAAATCGATACCATTAAAAAGTATTGGAAGCAATATTTCGTAAGAGATATTTATCCCGATTTATTAGGCACTCAAAAGATCGATTATTACCCACTGTTTATAGATAGCTATGGTGGATTGTATCCCGCCACACAGATTTACCCTGATAAATTTGACTTTACTACCAATACTAATTCTGATTTGAATCTATTGCGTTACTCACACTATCAGAATTTCAGATACAACCCTGTTCTGAAAACCAAACTGGCCACAACAGGATTTGATGTTTCTTCCATAAAATATAACAATCCTCAAAGCAGAGACAGTGCTGATCAGACTGAAATCAATCAATTTTATGATGATTGGAATGGCTATTTTCTTTCAAAAGCCGTAGACTCAATTAAACAAAGAGCGGTCGACAAGGAACATATAATTTTCTTTGTTCACGGCTATAATGTCCCCTACAGTTTAGCGGTTGTTCAATCAATCAGTCTGCTGAAAAAATTGGAGGAACAAGGTTTGAAATTAGAAAACACATTATTGATTCCAGTATTTTGGAGTTCCAACGACCAAAAAAACAGCCAAATAGCCCCAGCCGATGATTTCAATGTTCAGGATGATAAAGGTTTCGAAAATTTAGAAAAGTGGATGTATTATTCTAACCGCGCTTATTATGCAGGTTTAACCTTAAGACAAATTTTGAATGGTTTGGATCCATCTAAAATTGGTGCCAAAGATACTAGGATCATCTCTCATAGCCTTGGCGCAACGATTGCCACCACAGCCTGTATCAACACTACCTCCAAACTCAGTAACGGGAATATTTCAGACGATTTAAAAAATAAGATGGCTTCACCTAACTATCCTCTTCCATCCTATCCAATTAAATTATTTCTAAGTGCACCAGCAATTCCCGGAAAAAACACTTTTAGAGACATGAATAGTAGCTTTTTTAATAAAACCGTTTTTTCCACAATAAACAAGAAGGATAGAATGCTAACGAAGTTTTTTCTTCTTCCGGCCAGATTGAGTTCAACAACACTCGGCTGCAATCATCTCTTTGAAGTAAAAAAGACAAGACGGTTTTTTTTCAAAAACAAGCTATACGATAACTTTTTCTATAAAAAAGTTTCAAGGCGCAGAGACCATGACATTTTCACCTATATGAGACAAAAGGAATATTTAGAATTTCTGGGCGAGTTTCTTGAAAAATAATCTACTGTAGGTTTGTCATAAATTGAAAAAGTCACCCGCTAGGAGTGACTTTTTCAACTTTCGTGCTCCTTTTGGAGCAAAGTTCGAACTTTTTGTCAACAGATCTAACCAACCTATTAATCCATCCGTTCTAAATACTCTGAATCTTTTCATCTCTACTTAGCATCCCTGCAAAATTTTCTGCCACTACCTTAAAGGCATGGTAAATCGTATTGCCATCCGCATTGGTTTTGGGTAGTGTTCCACTTGCTAGATCAGTATCAGCTAATGCAATGGTCAATGTATTTGCATTGTCGATTACTTGCCCAATTTTGATCCAGTTACCGCTTGCATTGCGTTTGTAAAGATGGTATTTGCCATTGTATACCGTTTTATTCCAACTCAAAACTACTGATTCCAATTCATTTTGAGGATTTAGCGGATCTGAAGTGAAACTCAACACAGGTGATTCTGGATTGTAGTTCTCAACGATATTGGTCATTGTCAATTTAGACGGTTCTGAAGGTTGGTATTCCGTCACAGGCATCTGATCGCGGTCGTTGTATTTCACTTCGCGCGAAACAGTTATCACATAAAACAATGGATCACCAAATGGCACATAACCTAAATCACTGAAATCATCTCTTACCTTCCAAACTTCACCTGTAATATCAGCTGTTGTAATATCAATCTCTGGCAATTGTTTCATCGTTCTTACCGAGAGTGCATCTTGCATAGAAGTTGCTCTGTAGATGGTGATTTTTTGAATGTGCTGATGAGATGCATAAGCATTCAATTGCAATTCAATTGCAGGAGCAATATTAAAAGCTCTATTTTCAAGAATTGGTGTGATTTTAATAATCTCAGGTGCTCTTGGAGGAAGTGTATTCACCAAATTAATTGGTCCCAAGACAGGACTATAAGGTCCCGTTTTCATCTGTAGATTAAACTCACGAGAAATATAGAAATACTTCGTATTCGCTGCACCATCAATACCAAAATCGGTAAACTGTGTTTGATTGGTAGCAATCACTTTCATCATTGGAGCCATGTCAAAATCAGGATCCGTTGGTTGAAGTAAATCACCACGCTCATCACGGGTTACTTGTTTTTTCGGAATTGGGGTATAAGAATTGTCCTTGATGTATTGAAAGATCAATGGAATTTCAGTCAAGGGTACAAAACAATTGTGTACCACATCGCGCAAGAAATCAACAACACGTAATTCAGCATTTACACCACTTACTGGAATAATGATTTGATGCAAAGAAGTGATAGCACTAATTGGCAGAATACTCGTTCCAAAATCGCTATTGTGCATCCCAATAAATGCGTTAATTGCATCAATAAACTTTGGATTATTGGGCAACGGAAGATTTGTTCCTAAAGGATCATTCGGTAAAATTTCAAAATTACCGTCATTTGCAGGATCACTTGGATACACATAATCAAAACCCAAGAGGTTGTTCCATCGTTCCACATACCAAGGCGCATTTCCTCCATCAAAAATTTCTTCCTGAATGCGTTTGACTGTCCAAATCAATGGATCTGTTGGTTGGTCATTGCGCCAAAAAGCAGTTAGAATCTGCACATCACTTGCACGACCGAATTGCACCGCATGTGGTTTGTGATCAAATTGCGTGGTGAAGGTATACGATGCTTTTCCAAAGAAATCTGGTCGAGTAGCGTACTTACCACCCAAAGGTACTTGCGGAGCCAATGGTTCTTCGATCTTCTGGGCAAACATAAGTACAGGTTGCGAGATTTTAGAAACGAAGTTCAAATCAGTATCGTGACTTCGTAAACCAAAAATAGAATAGCGAATATCTTCATCTGGTCCTGGTAGAATATTCGATTCGGTTAATCCATACACGGTATCTTCCTTGAAATACACTTTGTAACCCGGATAATAATTGACCAATTGAACACCAATACTCACTTGATCGTAAGTAGGATCTGAGGCATCAAAAGAACCATCAGCAGCGTAAACGATCAAATCATTCATTGTTGAACCGATATTTTCTGTTTTGATAACCTGTAAGGCTTTTCTTGGGCCATTTGATAATGCATCTGTATGCAAACGAACCACACCTTTAGACCATTCCACACTATGGGGTGAACCAACTGCTTGTGAATGTTGCGGTAAATTCACCCCTGAAAACGTAAGTTTATACAAGCCTTGATGAATTCTTGGCGTATCTGTAAGATCGATTCCATCCACTTCATCACCATCATGGTCTTCTAGAATCTTTTCAACCAAGGCATTTTCGTAGAGTCCTCTGAATTTCTGGACATGCGTTTCAATTGTTCCATCAGGAATATGCACATCAATGGTTTCATTGTAGATCGTATCCAAATCCACATTTACCTTAAATGCAAACGGATTGGGTGCATTCCACGAAGTGGTGGACAGCATGTTTTCAATCACAATAAATAATTCTCCAGCTGTTGGAACAGTTAAATCTCCTGGCGCAGCTGATGAAGATAAGGCAACAGGAAAACCATTTGCATCATTTTTAAAGACCGTGAATTTCGGGAAAGCACCCGAGTTATCAACTTGATGAATAATGTACGTTTCGCCATTTACTGTTAGCGCACTCCCAACGAAATTGGGCTCCAAACCACTTGGAATGTCTGGCGTAATCGTGTTATTGGGATCAGCACCTTGACTCAACAAAACATATTCATCAGTCGTTATAATCGCTAACAACGGATTTGCGTCATCGATTACCGAATCAATTTTACCTGAAACAGCATTCGGAATTTCATTGCGGAAAAAGATTTCAATGTCTTCAGCAAATAACTCTTCGCTATCAGGTAATTCGAAATAACCACTGATCAATTCACCATTGATTTCCTTGTGGTAATCTATCAATTCTTGTCCATGATTGTAATCAAAAGCCAGACGAATGAATGTCTTATCGGTTGTTGTGATTGCATTAAATGCCAATTGTTCTGTAACAGAGGTCAACAACAATGGACTTTCTTTTCGAATCAAGACCGCATTGATATTGGTTGGCGGTTGTAATAAGTTCGTTGGAGCAATAACTGTTTCAATGGTATGAATAACAGGACTTGCTGTTGCTCTGCTAAACCAGTTAATTCCATACGAACTGTAATCGTGCCATCCGTTTTGTTTTTCGCGGTGCACAAACACAGGATAACCAGGGTCTGGCAATACAATGACACGCGTTTCATTGGTTTGATCAGGGGCAACCGTTAGGTCGATATTAAAATAATCCCGATCAAAGGGCAATTCTGGTTTCTGCCAATTCGCCATTGTAGAAGATCGGTATTCGATCCCTGCAAAAACTGGAATTGTTGCATTGGCTGAAATGAACTCAAAATTGGACTGATAGAATGCTCCATTTTCAGGCTCGTCTGGTAAATCTTCATTAAAGAGCGACAAGAAACGTGTTTTTCCATCAATAGAATAACCATTAGCATCTGTCAATGGTGAAGGTGCTTCGGTTCCTAATCCTTGAAAAATGCCAGGTACTGGTGCTTTTAAATCAATCGGAATTGGCAAACGCTCATCACTCAATTCGGTTGGAAGTGAACAATAAATGTGTTGCACTTCTCTAGCCCCACTTCCATCTTCTAAATCACCAAAGGAAACGTATTCGGCTAAATAAATGTATTTACCAGTAAAGACCGTTGGACTTAAATCCAATACCCCTAAACCTAACATCCGCGCAACGTGATAATCCATAGATGCCAATTGCAAAATATATAGATTAGAGAGTTCAAACTGATTTTCAGATGGATCAAAATCAGCATCCGGTTCATAACCAGGAATGGGAACAGCGGCTGGATCGTTGAAATAAATCAATTCAGTTGCGGTTGGGTTCGTAACCGTATTACTCAAGGTAATGTACTGATCAACCGTATCTAAAATTCGATTTTCGGGATCAAGTAAAGGTGAATTCCACTTGGTTTTGTAATTGTCAACATTCACATACGCATCATCGTTAAAGCGCAACCATTTTCCATGTACTGACCCTGGTTGA
The DNA here is from genome assembly GCA_043721195.1 of Fluviicola sp. GTDB lineage: Bacteria > Bacteroidota > Bacteroidia > Flavobacteriales_D > Crocinitomicaceae > Fluviicola. Next base: position 13,603 of record JAYSRF010000060.1, read on the forward strand.
GGCTCTAATCTATTATACGCCAGGGTTGTATCTTTGGTAAGGGCGTGTTTTCCAATATAGTTCCATGCATTATTCTGAGTGGTTTTTCCAATAAAGTCAGCATAAAATTCAAATTCTAACTTGGTAATAAAAGCTTGATTGGCACGCAAACGAATGGAGCGGATATTCTCACTGAATTGTTTAATTCCCGATAAGGAAGTTAGCGTATGCGTTTTTCGAAGAGTTGTTCTTTTTGGGGCAGTAATCGTTGAGTCTTCAGTAGAAAGCAATTCGAACTGAATAGAATTGGTACTGTTAATAGCAGCAAAATAGACAGTAACCGCAAAACTTGTTTTGGTTTTGTGCTCGATTTCAACAATTTCATTGCCATAATTTTTTATAAACCCAACAGGATCAGTTGCCGGATTAAAGGTTGTGCGAACTTGAGCATAACGTATGGCGTTTCTGAAATATACATAAAACACATTCGTTCCAACTGTATAGGCCCACGTACTTTGAGCATCACTTACAAGTCCTGGAACCAAACTTAGATCCAAAACAGTTTTCAATTCTATGTAAGGACTGCGGTAAATCTTCACAAAGTCATCTACCTTATTGAAATTAATTCCCGGAATCGCATAGTTGGCTTTTGGCAAGTGTTTGGATAAAGCACCTTTCAACAACCAACGCAAATGCATTCCTTTTGTACTGTCATTGCCCAGTGAACCTGTAGATTGCAGGTAAAAATGAGGCGATTGAAGCATGGCGTTTTCTGAAAGATTGAATTCTTCTTCACCACAAGCACAATTACCCAATTCATACAAATAAGCCAAAATGGTTTCAAACGCACTGTTGGATTCATTGTAATTTTCTTGAGTCGATTTCTTGATAAACGTTTTGATTGTATTGAATTCATTGGACAATGCCGCATTGAGGTTATATTGTGGATTTGCCCGATCAAATTGTTGAATGAGGTTGAGTAGTTGTTGTGCGCAATCAACAGTCGATTGCGGGTTTTGGGCATCAAACTTGCTAAAGCAATTTCGTATTAGTGCTTGAAGTTGCGCCAATAATTCACACAGTTTTTCATCCTTCACACATGGTGTATCATTCGCACAAATTACTTGAATAGCTGAATGAATATTTTGTATTCTTCCCACCACTACCTTCATATTCACAGCACTTTTCACCAAGTTGAGTTTGGTGTCTTGAAGCACGAACTCACGTGGAATTACTTGTGCTGGATCAAGCATTTTGGTAATACAAGAGTCTAAGTCGGCATTGGTATGCACTAATTCGGTTCTTGAAGCAAGGGTTAGGCTGTTTGATTTCTTTTGAAATTCAATGCCTCTCAACGCTAGTTGATCTCCTTGGTCAACCAATTGTTTTGACCAATAAATGCCTAATAAATCGGTGTTTAATGAATGAATGGTTGCGTTGGATTTAGTATGAATAGAAACATAATAGTTTTTGACTCCTAAAGCCAATGTTGAACCATGATTCGCTGTTTTTGGGAACAACGAATAGGGTGCTGAGTTTTTAACAGTGATGCGACTAATAAAAACACCATTATCACTATTACTATATCCAGTTAAGGTATAATCATTCGGCTTATTGACCACCACATCGTGAAAAGTCACGAACGGTTTAGGGATGATTTTGGCGGCATATTTTTTTAAATTTTCTGATAAATCGATGATGATTCCAACAGAATCCTTTTGAATCAATCTACCAGTCAATACCAACCCGCTATCATACGATTTAGCGGCATTGATAACAAATCCAGTATTTTGTACTGTTGATTCCAAGAGTACTTGTCCGGTAATATTTCCGAACTCATCCATCTTCAATACAATTGGATTTTTGGTTAAGTCGCGGTTGTTCTTGTCTGAATAAGCTACATAAAACTCATTTTTATCTGGAACAGGTTCGATGAAACAATGAATATCTTCATCAACGGTTTCTATATGTTTAGCCCAACCAAGATTTCCCGATTGATCAATGGAAATAAGCATTATTTTATGACCATCGTAAGCACTTATCACATACCTATTCCCTTTTCCCGTTTTTAATTGAATGAGTTTATAAAATTGTAACTCCTTGTATTCAATGGTAAGTTGTTTTTGCCAAACGGTAGAACCACTTTTTCGTGTTTTAATAACACAAGGACCGTTTTTGGTATATCCAACCGAATAGATGAAAGGGAGATTGTTTTCCTGAACCTCTTCTGCGTAATGCAAAGTGAAATCGAGGTTTTTATAGTTATTTATGAATGACATACTGTTTTTCTTAATGAGTAAGTGATGGGTTAAAAGTTCTGTAAATCGATGTTGTTCACGACAATTGTACCGATTTCATCCGTTGAATAATTAGGCATACTAGGCACACTATAAGCGTTTCCATCCCAGATTTTGTAGGTAAATCGAATGTCTAACGGTCCAGTCATTTCGGCTCCGTTTTTCATGATGATCACCTGAGAATAATCTTTTGAAAACAGTTTTTTGTAGCTCGTGTCCTCATTACCTGATCCGTCCAAGACCTGAATAGTGTCTAAGACTTCATCCATCGGCATTTTCGGATTGTTGAACGGCTCTGGATTGCGAATTAACACCGCCATTACTTTTGGTGGATTATTGATGTCACTTGTATCGCGAATGGCATTGAACTCTGTTGATATGGCTTTATCCATTGGTGGAATGGCAAGTAATCCCTCAATCACTCTGTCGAAGGCATGTTGATAGTTCACCACAATGGCATCGCTCATCGTGTTCGGTGTTCCAGTAATGGTATCAAATGCTGCGGCAATTTCTGCAAGAGCAAAACCCTTATCTATGTTGAATAGTGCGTCTCTAGTGATCGGATGCTGAAACTTGATCTGTAGCAAGTTTCCTGTAAAACTCAAACCAGAGTGCATAATGATCGCTTGTGTGTATCCAACGTTCAACACAACTTTGTAATTCACATCCAATGTTCCTGAAGAATCAAGAACTTTGATCATGTCCAGCACTTCTGATTCAGGGATTCTAATACTGTTGAGTGGTTTTGCACTAAGCACAATGACAGCAATTACTTCACCTGAGTTTGTATCTCGTATTAAACGGAATTCGTGCCCTTCAGATGGAATGGTAAATGGTGTTAAACCGAGTATTCCTTCTACCACCCGATCATAGTCGTTCGGATAAGTTGGTATCAAAACATCACCAATTGGATTTGGCGTACCTGTGATCGTATCCAAACCAGCCTGAATAGTCGTTATCGAATAAGCAGACTCCAGTTCTTCCGTATTTCGCTTTAAGGCAATTTGGTTTTCAGAATTCAAAATAAAGCTATTCACCTGATCTTTAAAGCTTGCATAACGCGAAGTTTGGAAGGTGAATTTATGTACCTCAACCGTTTCATCAACCAATTGATTTGGTGACAATGGAACGTTTTCAGGCTCCAACACACCGTTTTTATTCAAATCATACAGATTGTTGACAATAGCTGTGTACAATTTCAATGGTTTTAATTGCTTGAGTTTCACATTCAAAAATTGTGAAGGCGGAACAATGGCATTTCCTCCAAATGGTAAACATTCATTGGAATTTATAAGATTCGCAAATTGCTCAAACACAAACGGCACAATCGGATTCGGATCATCTTCCCACGATTCTATCGTTTGTGGAATGTTGGTGAATTCTGTATCCAACGGATCATAATCCAAACGCGGAGGGTTCACAATTTCTGAACCTTCACGTGGGTCTTTGATCACAATTTTGATTCGTCCATCAGCTGGAACTTGTCCGTTATACGCCTGCCAATTGTGGAAGAAATGGGTAGCATACGCTTTGGCATAGAACAAGTAAATCTGAGTGGTTTCATCATTGTAGAACAATGGTTTTGAATTGAGCAAGTTTCCATCCGCATTTGGGTACGAACGATTGTAATCAATGTAACGGGTAAGTGACGTTAACGGATACAATTCTGGATGCGGAGTTATCGGATTCAATGGATCTACTGGCACAATTGTTCCCGAAGGAGTACGTACAATTCCATTGGCATCTTCTAATATATTTCCGTTTGGTAATACCGTATCACCGTAAGTCGCTTTTACATTTTTGTGGAAGAATCCAATCGGTCCGCCAGTTGTAAATCCGTAGGTATAAGTATAATTCCCAACACCTCCGCCATTATCAACATCATCTTTAAGACTAAATTGTACCACATAACTGGTGTCAGGACGCCAAATTGGTTGAATGTACTGATTGATCCCATCAATGGCAGCTTGTGCATCAGCTGTAATGGCTGCTTGTGAAGGAATTGTGAGGTTGTACTCATAATGTTCCAATGACAACCAACATACCGAATGTAATAAAGTGAAACATTTGGTAACTGGAGCATCCGAACAACCACAGTTTCCAGCTTTGTACAAATAATTAAGAATCGCATTTATAGCATTCCAAGCCGCGGTATACGTGTCTTGGTTTGGCTGTTGCATGAATTGGGTTATGAATACCAGCTGTTGTTTTATAAAATCAGAAGGGTTTGATTGGTTAAATTGATTCAACAAACCAAAAACTTGTTCCATACAACGTTTATACGCATCAATGTTGTCTTTGTTAAACTGTTTCGGGTCAACAAAACAGTTTTGTTGAATAGTTAAAACAGAAGTGTACAAGGAGCACATTTTTTCATCTTTTCTACACGGTTCTTTTGGAGCAATTGTTTGGCAACCTTGTGATTGAAGTTTACCCAATCGTTCGCGTAATTGAAGCGTGGATTGCTGTGTTCCTTCTAATAACCCAAGGGCAATGAGGTTGTTATTGTACTCAATGGTTGCAATTGCTTCAAGGAGCGCATCGATCGTAGCTTGGTCAGGAAACAATGGTTCAATTTCAATGCGGGTTACAGCGAGCCATTCTGGATGATTGTATGTGATAGCCGTATTTAACTGCGAAAGCGAATAGTTTTCAATGTAAGGCTCTAATGGACTGGCAACACTTTGATCGGGATTTCCGTATTGAACTACCAATGCATCATCATCAATGAGTGAAGCATAGTATTTTACTCGAACTCCTTGGCTATACGTCGATAAGCGCAATATTACTTCCACTGATGGTTCTGGTAAACGAATCTGTAATTTATTCCTATTTAAGAAAGAAAGTGATTGATTGAAACCGAATACATTGGTTTCATGTACCACTTGTGCAAAATCTCCATCTTCTCTATTCAATAATAGAAATGCAGCTTCGTTGCTATAGAATAACTGATTGGAATTGTAACAATAATAGCTCGTTCCTAATGGTTTTTCCAAGAAATTAGCACATTCTGGTACTAAAGCATCTCCTTGACAGAAAAGCGAAGCAGCTGTTATTCCATTTTGTTCAGGGATAAACCAACCTGGCGCACCTTGTTCGGTGTATGAAAAAGGTGTGGTTGCCAATAAACGAATGGTGTTGTATTGGTTACCTGATTTTTGGAATTGTCCGATTTTAAGATTGTCTAACGACGGATCTGCTGGGTAAAGTGCTTTATATGGGTTGTAATTGTCCCATGAATTGGTTGCTGGATTCCACGATTTCAACACCAAACTTTCAATGGAATACTGGTGTTTTACCTGTCGTACTTCTTTTCCACGAATGATTTTTTCGGGTGGAATAAGTTCAGTATAACGTTCTGGTGGATTGGTATAACCGCCAATCAATGCTGTGACAGCTGCTGGCAGAAATCCTTTTTCTGTTTTGATGTCAATGTAGGTATCAAGTGGCAGAATGTGTTCCAACATGGCTGTTGTTGGTGATCCCGGAATAGATGAACCTAAAAATGCCAATCCGAAGGTTTCATTGGAAAGCATGTTCACACCTTTAACCAAATCTGGTATCGCTGCTGCATTGCGGGTATCAATCAACGGATCAATTGGTGTTCTGTCAACCTCTTGGTCAAATTCCCACATAATGGAAAGGTTTCCACAGAATTTGAATTTGAAGACCCAAGCGATTTTGATACTCACACACAACCTAAATTCACCATATACCTTGAATGGTTTCGCTCCTTCAACGCCAAACAAGACATCAAATGAAGCATATAGACTTACAATCTTAATATCAATATCTGCTCCAACTCCAGCTGCCATGTAAGCACCAAATTGTGGTCGTTCAAAACTGATTTTACCACTAATTTCGATGTACGCCCACGCATGTACTTTGACAGGTCCATACTCGCGTTTAAAGTCAAATTCTCCACGTGCACCAGCTTCAATTCCTTTAGCGGAAAGCATCAGGTAACTGGTGATTGTAACCAAATCGATTACGCGAGCGGTTACCGGGTTGGTTTTCGTTCCAATGTTTACATACCATTTGGTAGAATCATTGAAGAAGAAACCTGCTTGTATATCTGCATACAAGGTTAAGATTTTCCCCGTTTTTGTTGGCATTTTGAAATCGGCACCGAAGCCCAATTCCAAGGAGTTATCACCAACGGCAATGAAGGCAAAGAATGGCGGTTCACCTGAATCTTCTAATCCTAAACGAGCGGAGAGAACGGCTGCTTTTCCATCAATCATAAAGAGTGAAGGAATGGAAAGCAAGATCATTGCTTTGATATTCAGAATCGTCCCATTATCAGCAGATGTTCCGAGTGATGCGCCAATTCCAACTGAAAATGGCGTTCCAGCTGCTTTGGTTTTATCTGGACCGTTGAATTTTGTAACGTGGATTCCGCGTGGCGGTGCTTTGTAGTATTCATACCATGAATTCACACCTGATACCAATCCTGCGGCTTCTTTTTCAGCAACATATCGGTAACCGAGCAATCCTCTAAAGCCGTAAATCCCTATTGGTCCAATGGCAATTGGGGCAGGAAGATCAACACTCACATCAATGATAAATGCTGGGTATTTCGGCATGAGTTTCATGTCTGCACTTCCCGAAATTTTGGCTTGCGGTAATTGCAATTTGATTCCTCCAGCGTATTCTTTCGACGCACCTGGTTCTGGAATAGACAACCACCCATTGATAATGGCAGCTGGTGATGATGCTGGAATTGTTAAATCGAGGTAGAGCGTTTGAATGTGTAGGTAAGCACTTGGTTTATCGGGCAAATTGTCCGTACAATAATAAAATTTAACACCATCACCACGTATTTCAATACCTAATGGATCAACGCTTATTCCACCATCGAACCCAAAGTAGTTGAATTTACGAGTGATACCATTCACTTCTTTTTGGTGTGAACCATAGTGAATAGCAGTAACTGTAATTTCCACTGGTCCGAGTCCTAATACAATTGGTTCTGCCAATGCAATTGAGCCACCTTCCAATTCGATCGTTCCATCGCTGTAAATGCGCAAACGATCAATATCAATTGCTTTTAGTTTTAAGGTGTCTTTTAAAAATCCTTGAAACTCAATTGAACCTGATGTTCCGATGTAAAAATCATCATCTGCTTCTTTACCCAATTCCAAACTCGACATGTGGTAAATAAACACATTGGGAAGTTCAATCGGATAGGGTGGAGCGGTTGATGCCGTTAGGTTGAATGAACCATCATCGTGAATGTGACCCTCGATGCCAACACGTACTAGATCTCCAGAAACATCTATCCCGTTTTCATCCAATGTTCCTGCTGGATACACAAATTTCTTAATCTCCATTGCCGCTTGGATGTTGGACGACAATACTTTGTTTTGTTTGAATTCAATATCGAAGCTGTGGAAACCGATTTTGAAGCCGTCGCTGGAGCCAAGGCTAGCCCAAAAGAATCCGTCACCGCCCGTTGCTTCCAAACCGATTGTTCCAGATAATCCACCTGTACCAATGAGTAGGTTTCGTCCGAAAATAGTAGCGTTGGTTCCGTCAGGATCTTTGAACCATTTAGCGGGGAGGGTGATGTCAATTGCTTCTGCATAAACACCAATAAAATCATCACTTCTGCCATCAATGTTTGCTTCTCGAATATTTGATGTCCGGCTAATGTCTAGTTTAACTTTATGAATATCAATCCCTATTCCAGTATTTCCGATTTGAGATGGATGATTAAGGGATACGTCCATTTCTTTATCAAAACCAATTCCTCCACTGGTATCGAAAAATAGAGTTCCTGCGTCAAAAACAAGCATGGATAGTTCATCAGGATCGCTTATTGGATCACCGCCGATAGCATCCAAGGGTACTAGCCAGTTTCTTGGGAATGCTAATCCAATGGACAAATGCAAAGAAGCACTGATATTGGGAATAATGAGCCGTTTAATAAACGATTCCATAGATTCCGCGATAAGATGCCTAGAATAGTCATTCAGACGCTCAAGGTATTCCTGTAGATTGGAAGACTCAATATAAACAGCACTAACAACCGAGAGAATATCGTCTGTAATAACTGTGTTAGCAATTACTGCTAATCGGATTTCGTCGGCCATGCTATAAGCTTCACCAGAAACAGGATATTGCAAGAGGCTTAATCCCGATAAGGAATAATGACCATTTATAAGATCTACAAAATGGTTGAATGAAGAAGAACTCATTGACCGTTCAAATACTTCAACGCCATTAATGATTAATTCAGTGTCTCCTGTTTGGAATGTTTTGTTAAAAAGTTCCTGAAATGCTTCTGGAGAATCGGAAAAACTATCTGGAGAAAAATTTCGGATTAGTCCAAGTATTGCCCAGTTAAAATTCAGGGTAATCGGAATGGTCGTTTCTGTAGTAGTCCCAGGATTAAACAAAAGGAATAATCCTGAATTAAACAGATCAATTTTAACGGGTTCATTCGTAACAAGTGTTAGATTGTAATATCCACCCGTTCCGTCCGAATTTCGGACAAACTGAAAATTTTTATAATAAATCTTCTCCAAAACCTGTTGTAATCCGTTTTCAATAAATTGCAACTGCTCTGGAAACTGATCAACAGTTACTATCGATGACAGGTTGGGATAAAATGATTGTGGCATGTGAATAAGTATTTAGAGTTTGATTTACAGGGTTTCAAGCAATTGCTTTACTGCTTTATTGGGTTTGCTTTTTTTCTTCGTTTCATTGAGATGTTCGTTCAGAATTTCTGGGGAAATGGGCTTTTTGCTGATTTTGTGGGAAAGAAACGTTTTGTTATTTAATTGAAAACGGAATTGTTTATTTTCATTAAATGTAACTGTATCTCCATATCCTAAACTTAACAATTGAGTGAATAAAACATTTTTCTGTTGGTCATAGTCTTCATAAGTTGAAGTTATAGGAACTGCTTCGACCATTCGAAGGAATGATTTATCCATGGTCGTTTGAAATAGATGCAATAGTGAATCGGATTCCTTATGAAACTGATCTATAAGCGGTTCATACTTATCTACCAAAGTCCATAATTGTTTCAGTTTAGAATGCAATGAATCGTTTTCATTCTGCCAATTCAAGAAGTAGGTTCCTTTGTCCAGGTCATAACCAAAAACAGAAGTAACAGGATGTTGTACCATTTCTCGTGGATTCCAATAATCAGGATTTCGATTGTTTAGAATTTCAAAAGCTATAAAAGGATTGTATCTTTCCAATGAATCAGGACCGTCTAATGTTGGTATATAAATAAACACTTCTTGTCCCTTTGAATTGATGATCTTTGAGCAATGCAAACGAGTTACCTGAGGTAAAGTCTTTCCGTGTACTTCCATTTCATAATAACTCTCCGGAATATCTAAAAAACCATCCGAATAGATTAATTGATGAGAGGATGCGTATTCATCTAAACAGTCCAACTGCTTGGATGTTTCTATAAATATGGTGTCTACATCAGGCATTTTTGTTTTTAGATATGTATCATAAACATCCTTATAGCGATAATGGGTAAAGCGGGCATAATAAGGAATGACACTGACATTTTCGATAGAATCAAATTGCAGATATAGTTTATAATGTTTCATCTCGAATGGAAATGACAGTGGCGTTTTTCCAGTAGTGTGAAAAACAGAATCTTTTTGTCCAAATGCTACATTCAAGAAAAGACCAATAGTTATGACAAGTAGTTGTTTCATGGAATATCGTTGAATTTTTTGATCATTTGGTGAACATCGTTGATCATGCCAATGCGAACAGAGGGTGTTCCACCACCTGGATCTACTTTGTGAAAACCAACATGTACGTGCCCATTGGGAATTTGATTAGACGCTTTTTCCCTTAAAAAAGACACTCTATAGTGTATTTCATTTGACATGTAGTCGCCTCCAGATCCAATTCGGGCCTCTATATAAATACCATGATATGCAGTTGGGTCAGTAAGTCCCATTCCTTCTAATGCCGAATCTTTATAATTTGTCCAATTTGGAATTGGTAGATAGTAGGTGGTATTAGATGGTGTCCGATATTTCAGTTGTGGGTTATCAAAAATAAAATTTATTTCAGAAGTTGGTGATTTCTTATAGGATACAAAATTGTTATATGTGTCAAGGATCCGTTCAGAATAGGTGGATTTCAATAAAATCGGTTTGTCAAAACCAATGACTGTAAGTGTGAATGGTGTTCGGGTAAAATTAATTTGAGTTCCACTATATTGGCGAAAATTCTTTTGAAGAGAATGTTCAAGAATATTAAATTTTGATACGCCAGGTATATTGTTCAAATTATAAAGAGTTGTGAGATCAGTTAGAAAATTTCCAGTATTGGCATAACCAAATACTTTGAAAGTAAAAGTGCCTGTGTTTCCTTTCATGTCACGCGTTCCATCACTAATTCCAAGTTCAGAGAATGGTCCGTGATTAATTACAATTTCATGATTTGGAAGGTCTACTTTTCCATTTAAATCAGTTAACTTTTCATAAGGAAGCAATGACTCGATAAAACTCAAATCAATATCCGACAACCCCAAAACTTTGATAGGTTTAGCAATATGTGGAGATTCAGCCCCACTGAAGAGGTTGTCAGCCCCTCCTGATCGGTGATTTCCAGCAAAACGATCTAAGTGCCAGTTATGATTATGATCGTTATAATCAGGACTGGAATATGTTTTGTAATGAAGACCATAACTATAGGTAATAATCAAATCTGGGCGATTGATGTCCCCTGGCGGTAAGTCAAAGAATGGTTTAAAAAAATTCTCTACCCAGTCTTTATCAAAATCCCTCCATCTGGTTGAGAAGATGGCTGAACGGACAATTGCCTTGTTCGTTCCGGTTCCCAGTTCCACACCATCAAGTGCCAGAGCAATATTACCAGCGGCATTTGTTAAATGATCATCACTGTCTAGGCCTCCGTTAAAATTGGCAGCATCACCAGTGTCGAATGGATCAAATCCAGTAATCAAGACACGCTTATAAGTTGGAGAAGGAGGAGGATAGGCTGAAAAATCTACCTTGGCCGCTCCTGCAAATCCACGGCTATGATCTTCAAACAGTTTTTCATAATCCTCAAATGCCTTTCCACTTTTTATGATAACAGGGTGATTACGAATCACCATCCGGGCAACTAGTCGCGTGATGTAAAGGATTCCATCTTTATTGGTATACAATTGTGAAGATTGTTTAATGCGCTGTCTGGCGAAAGTGAGCAGATCACTTCCTTTTTGTTTTACGATTGCTTCAATATCTTCAATTGTGTGTGACGGATTTGTTATCGCAAGGGCATTTAATTCAGTACGTAAATCAATAGGTAATGTATTCATTGGGCCGGTTAGCACAACATTTGGATGAGTTCCAGTTTTACCATCCAGTAGATACAAACCATACAAATTACCACGATCAGGACTTTGTGTCTTCCAGTTGTCAATCTGCATTTGTTCCTTATTACCAAGTACACTCCCATCTATGACAGAAGGAAAAGGGTTAATCATGTTTACCCTTTGGTTATAATTGATATTAAGTAGTTTATCTAATAAATCGTCATAAGTGGCATCAGGAATAAGATCTAGCTTTGCATAAGCTTCTGAAGTAAATATTAATCCATCTCGTGTGTAAACCAAAACAAAGGTAGTTGTATCTGTATAAACACCAGAGTTATTCAAACCAGAAATAACCAGTTTGTATTCGTAATAAGATTCATAGTCTGCATCTCGCTTTCTTTGACCTTGTGGAATGAGCTTACACATTTTAACATGATAAGGCGATAGCTGAGCATTTGCTCCCACCTTTAAACTTGTAAACTCAGATTTTTTCAATCCCAATAACTGGATATTCTCTTTTGTTTTAACTGTGTCACTATAGGATTGTAAAATAAGAGTGGTTCCAACTGTTGGATGCAATGATGTTTTAACTATGTCGAAATTTGTAGCCGATTTTTTAATGATATCTACAAATCGTTCTGTTGCATTTGTCCCTCCCTGATAATTAAAAAAACGTGTAGATTGAACCCCTTTATTGTGATAGTAACTTCGAGGAACAGCATACATTATTACAGAATCTTTGTCTCCGGTTCCTCCAAATACTGTATCAGTTTCCGAGACAATCCCCGTTTCCATAATAGCTCCGAAACCTACTTCGCTGTAATCAGCAGCATTATAAGCCATGTTTGAACTCCCGGAATTTACAGTATGTGCCGTAATGGAAAGCGTTGTGCTCGTTTGAGCAGGGTAAACACCGTATAATTTTACTTTGGCTCCCGCTTGATAAGAGGTAATGGTTGATAAATTCTGGTCCTTTGCAATTAACTTGTTGTTAACCTTATCTATATATACAAATACTTCTGTCTCGAAATGTAGGGTGTCACCAGTTTGCTTAGTACTTGGAAGAGCCTCTTTAACAGTTATTATTGTATCAGTCCCAATTGTCTGAACATTTAAAATGGTGTAATCACCAATATTTGTTGTAATGGTACTGTTTTTAATTGCAATTTTCTGATTCAGTTGTTCTGAAATTACACTGCCCACAGTAATGGTGCGAAGAGCAGGATTGATAGTGGTGATTGCCAAATCTCGACTGCCTACTGCATATCCTTGGCTTAAACCATCAAAGAAGCGGTAATGATGGGTTCCCATCCATTGAATTCCATCAGCAGTGTCCCAAGGAATCTCTGCATCAATCGGACCGAATAAATGATCCCAACCTGTTACCTGAGGAAACGAATCCGTACCGTCATTAATCCTTATCTGCTTGATGTAATCTAATCGAACGATGGTAGCAATACTAGCTCCTGCTCCAGAAACAAGTTTATTTGGAATTTTAATTTCTACGGAAGTAGTAAACTCCGGTGTAGTACTTCCGGGGACAAGTACCGTTTCATTGATAAATTGAATGTGTTGGTCGATATCTGGTGCTGTTGCAAGAGGAATCATTTTTTTATTTCCGGCGAGTAGCGGTTTTTGATTATCATTGACTCGAAGTTGTAAAAAGAATGTATTGTCTTCATCTGTAGCACTTGGGGTTATAGAAACAGTATGAATGGGCCATCCGTTTGTATAATATTCTTTCGCTGTAACGCCAGTGGAAGTATCACCAGTCTTTAGTTCTTTTGTAGCATCAAGTCCAGATGAACCAACGTAATTATTGTAATAATTGAACGAATAACCATTTTCATTGCGTATATCAAGATATACTTTGTCTTTTGTCGCAAAAACTTCAATAAAATGTGTGTAAATATCTAATTTGGCAGTAACAGGTTGTCGGACATTGGATGAATCAACGTATTCCATTCCTTCTGAAACATCATAGTGCAACCCATAAAACGCTGCTGGATCGACAAAATGTCGCACTAGATCCTTTTTCCATTTGATTTCTAATGCGCTACCACTAGAAGCATCAATTTCATGAAAAGGAGCTTTTGCCATATCAACAGTCGGCTCATATTCTGAATTTTGAAGAATTATTTCTATTCCTCCTTCACCAACAAGATATTTTCCTAGTTCAACTCCTCCCTCAATTGCAAATAACTGTGAAGCAATAGTCACTTGTTTGTAAAAAAAAGTATCTAGCTTGGTTGTCCCTGGAGCATTCAGATCATGTCCAAACAAAGCGGTAACTGGAATAGGATCAGTAGTTCTTCCCGATTGAATAGTTTGCATTTTTACTAGTAGTTCCAATCCTGTGGACAATACAGTTGTTGTAATGTTTGTAATGTCGGTAGAAGACAAAAACAACGTTAAATCTAATCCACGATATATAATATATTTTATAGGAAGAAGTAAGTCTTTGTTGTCATTGGGCTTTAAGATGAGGTTAGCTTTTCCTTGATTTCCGACCCCTGATTGTTGCATTAACAAAATAGTTCCGGGCAACATGGAATAACAACTTGTTAATGTGGCTATTGGAAAAGAAGAAGTGACTCTACAAGTATTAGTAGTGTTATAACCGAAAGACTTGGTTAAGTCAGTTTGTACAACACCATTTTTAATGAATTTGAATAGTTTACTCATACTTTAGGTTATAAAACAGTTTATAGGATGGAATTATTTAGATTTTGCTAATCAAGTTGTCAATTTGTAATGTCACCTTTTCATGAACAGTGAATTTCATAGTTTCTTTTTTACTCTTAATCGTTTCTTATTCTCATTACAACTCAAAAACACATTCGTTCATTACGGACAAAATAGTTGTTGCATGTTGAAACAGTTAATCTAACAGGAGGTGTGTTTGTTTTAGCGAGCGGTATTTTTCAGTGGTGAATAAATAATGACTTTGGTTTTTAATTCTAACGGTTAATTTAGTGAATAATTGTATTCAAGAATCAGATTAGTTGAAATTTAACAATTCTTGAGTGGATTTACTTCCTTTTTATAAAAGACGACAAAGTAATTCGTTTAAGTGCTTCTAAAGCAAAAAAGTCGAGAAATAATGTAAAAATGCACTTCTAAGCGAGTCATAATACAACGGTGTTCCAACTGTATAATCACGACCTATTTTCACTTCATTGGCCTTAAAAAAGGCTTTCAAATCACTCCTACATTTTTATTCTCTTACACAGGTTTTATAATATTAATTGGCTTTTAAGTTACTCTCCTTTCAACAAAAAATCCCTTTCAAGTTTTTCGATTGCTTTCTCAACTATATTGACATTTAGCACTATTTGAATCAGTCCTATCGCAATTAGACTTATAAATCCAAGTAGAACAATTGCAACCAGAATCATCCACCACTTCAAATAGGCCCACACAAAAATGAGTGTAAACAACAAATGAAGAATTACGCACATCCATTTGTATAAATCCAATAACCCTTCATTCAAAATCTCTTTTTTAATGAAGGCAATAAAAGGGATTCTTTGTTTAATAAGTTCTTCTTTTGAAATATATCCAAGCCGAATCAAGATTTTTGACACAAGCGTTTTAGCTTGCTCCATGGAAAAATAACTCTCACGCAGTTGTGAAAATGATTTATTCTCAATGAATTTCTTTTTCAATTGGATCAATCTTCCTTGAGCAAACCCATGGAAAATGAGCCTCAAACCGAAAATGAGAAACCGATAAAACACTAAATGTATCAGGACTCCAACTCCAATGAATTTTAATAAAACATATTGCTTGAAAACACTCTCAAAATCACCTTTGGTTAAAATCGAGTAATCAATATCGGCAAAGTAGAACGTGTTTGTAACAATAAGGGCATACACAAGGGTTTGACGGAAATTGTCAAGGGAAATTAACTTCTTAATATTCTTGATAGATAGACTCATTTTTAAAATCATCAATATGGAACAACTATTTCTATAAGTTTTCGGGTGAAGTTCTTTATGTTTTGATCGTTGTACGGCAATGCTGCAAGTTTAGCTTCATCAAAAACATGATCCGGGTTCATTGATTTATGTACAACTTCTTTGGCCATAAATTCGCTCCATACAGCATTAATTTTACTACGTTCATAAAACTCAATGACCAAACTTTTAGCAAACATGTAACGGTACATAATGATTCGAATTTGTCTTGGAGTTGTTTCACTGTATTTGTTCATTTCTTCATGGATCCAATTGAGTTCATCGCGAGTGAGTAAGTAATCTCGTTTATCGAGCTTTTCTTCTGTTTGTTCACCTTCTTTTTCAAGTTCTTCTTCCAGCTCTTCTTCAAAATCATCCGGACCTTTTATACCTGATTCACCTAGATTGTCTGATGTCGGAAGATCAATATTGGAATTTTCCGTGGGTTGTAAGAAATTACCACTATCAGCATAATTAACTAGTATTTTCAAACGGTCATCAGAATCCAATGTAGGTAGTTTTAGACCTGTAATAAAGAGTTTATCCATGTACTCTTTCAATAACAACTCCTTATTCAACTGATCGTGGACAGTTGATTTTTCTTCAGTACTTGAAATTGTCTTTGGAACATCTAATCCCAAAATATCCTTGTATTTCCACAAAATAGATCTTCTTAATATTCGTTCGTCTACTGCCGTTAAAACGATAAGACGTTTCGCAATTTCTTCATCCTCCAACAAAACGCGCAGGGCATCAACAACCTGAATTAATCTATCCTCACTGCAACGGTCTACATCATCCACAAATAGGAGAAGTCGTTTTTGGGGATCAATTATCGTTTCTTGCCAATCTTCGGGGGCTGACTTTTTAAAAATATTTTCAAGAGGTTTCCAAAAACCCTGTTTATTTGCAGGTTCGCTGACAGCTTTATATACAGGTTTTATTTTGATCCTGACCCACGCGCGAAGAAGAGCTTTCAGCTCATTTTGTATTTCTGCTTGTACTCCTAACAAATGATTGAAAGTTGGTCGTTCAGTATACTTTTGAACAATTCTTCTACCTTTTTTTCCAATTTGATAAAGCTTATAAACCAATCGTGTCAAGCTGAATGTTCCCAATGTTACAATGATCCAATTAATCGATTCTAAAACCAACGATGAATAATTTTTAAAAATCCATGGTACAAGAAAACTATTCAACACTATCAAAACCAAGGACAGCAGAAACATATAAATGTCTTTGAAGCCATGTCTGACAAAATTGAGCCTGAAGAGCAATCGTTTTTCATTCAACCATTTTATTAGTGGTCGTACTATAATTCCATGCAACTTCCAAAGAAACATTGATCGCGTCGGCTTGTACCATTTTGGATTATTTAAATGCGAATAATAGCTTTCTGCTACCTGTTCATACAAATACGCCCAAACACCCTTAGTGTCCTGGTATTTCCAAGCATGGAATTTTGCAAAGTAAAATTTAGCGTCTGCTTTCGATTCGTGTGTATGATAATCAATTTTCAATGCCTCACAAACTCGTTCAATGAAAAATGTTTTTCCGCGCCCCCATGGTCCGAAAACACCTAGGACTTGACCTGTATTTTCATCCAGATTTTTTATTATTCCAGCAAAACGACCAGCCAACTTATCCACTTCCAAAGACGGCTTTACTCGATTATCTTTTATTCCAAATAATCCGCCATTGAGAGAGTCTTCTACTTCGGTTTTTACTTCAGGAGCGGGAGCAATTTCGTTTTCACTAAAAAACTCTTCTATTGTTTTACCGAAAAAAGGCACAAATAATTCTCTGTTGGCAAGCTGGTATTCAGACTTTCGCTTCGGAATTACACGAAATGTTGAATTAAAATTGGGGAACCACCATTTTGTTTCTTGTCCTGTATAACCGTTGTTTGGTTTGGCTTCTGCGATTATTTCATACTTTCTTTGATACCACTCAGCTGATAGTTCATTGATTTCACAGGGTTCTACTTCTGAAAGAAAACGCCCCAATAACACAATTTGTTGGTTACTTCTGCACAAATAAAAGAAATCACCTATTTGACAAGCTTCAAAATCTTCGAATTGTGTCGTAGAACTTTTCCCAATGGGAGTAGTATCTGAATGAACTATAGCAATTTTCTTTGTGCGTAATTCATCAAATTGTTTATCGTTGATGACGTTTGTACCGTGAGATAATTTGTACACGTCAAACCTAGAATCAGGAGTTGCTTGATCTTCTAAAATATCTGGTACATAAGGTTCAAAAAAATCGATGACTGTTTGAATGTCAAAATTTTCGGATGTGAAGTGGAGTTCCTTTAAGTGTTGATTGTTCGGGCGGTCATAATGACTGATATAGATACCGCTACTGTTCAACTCAAAAAACAACTGCTTTGCACTTCTCTGATTCTTGTGTGATTTATTGTAAATGGCAAACCAGAGTCGATCTGATCCAAAATTTTGAGACCCGAAGAAATCAACAATTTTATGGGACGTTTTATTTTCAAGAGCAAACTTTTCTTTAACCTGTTGTATGACATTCAGAAGTAAGTCTTTTTCAATTTTTTGTTTGGGATCAATCAGGAACGGGAAAAAGATACTGAACGGATTCCGATAAGCTTTAAACGCTTTTTTAGGAACTTCCAGTTCTATCTCATCCCGTTTCTGCTCAATGATTTCGCGGGTAACCCGTTCACCACTCAGCAACAATCCAGCTACAAACGCCCGTAGGCGATTGATCGGTCCTGGATTTTCAATTTGGAGACCTCTGATTTCTTGAAATGTAGAAGCATCAAAAGCCCCCAACATCTCATACAATTTTTCCGGTTCTCTCTTATAAATACTGAGTTTCCGGGCTGTCTCAACACATTGTTGAACGTTCGAATAGTAGTTGTTCGTCATAATTAAAAGAATAGTGAAGTGACCTGACGTGTTCGAATACGGTTATCCCAAAGAATCCCGGATAGCTCTGAAACTAGCTAAAGCACTTTCCACATTCTCGATAATATCATTAATTAACACATCTGGCTCTGGAAGGTTATCCAAATCGATTACACTATCATCTCTAAGCCAAGTAATATCCAAGTTCGTTTTATCCCGTGCTAGGACTTCTTCATAAGAATATCTTCTCCAACGCCCGTCTGGATTATTCTCTTTATGAAATAACTCCGCTCTTTTTGAACGATCTTTCGTTTGATAACAATCCACAAAACTTAGTAAATCATCAAAACGAAGTGGATTCTTCTTTGGTGTATGGTTAACATTAGTACGGTAATCGTAGAACCACACTTCTTTTGTCGCTGGTGTTTTTGAGTTTTTGGGTTTATCAAAAAACAGCACATTCGCTTTAACGCCCTGAGCATAAAAAATACCAGTCGGAAGACGAAGGATTGTATGTAAATTCAATTCATTCAAGAGTTGTTTTCGAATGGTTTCTCCCGCACCACCTTCAAATAGTACATTATCAGGCAATACAACTGCGGCTCTGCCTTCGTCTTGAAGCATAGAAACAATGTGCTGCATGAATGCCAACTGTTTGTTACTTGTGGTTACCCAAAAGTCTTTACGCAGATAGTATCCTTCTTTCTTTGCTAAAGCCTCATCAGGAGTAGGAACATCACTGCTGCTTTTTCCGAATGGTGGATTTGCCAATACGATATTCACCTTGGGAACATCAGTCTGTTTCAAACTATCCGTAACATGAATATCAGGAGTTTGTTTCAAATCTCCGATGCCATGTAAATAAAGATTCATGAGGCATAAACGTGCAGTTGATTTTTCTATTTCCCAACCATGAAAGGTATCAAATTTCAGGAAGTCACTCTGAGCTTTGCTTATCTTATGATTGTGTTCCAAATGATCTACCACTCCCAAGAAAAAACCACCTGTTCCACAAGAAGGATCAGCGATAGTTTCCATGGGTAAAGGTTGTACACATTGCACCATTGCCTTTATCACAGGACGAGGTGTGAAATATTGACCAGCACCACTACTCTCTGCATTTTTCTGCAACAACGATTCATAAATTTCACCTTTCACATCTATTTCAGTAGAAGTCCAGGTTTCTTCTCCAATTAAACTGATCAGCTTTTTCAGTTTGGCAGAATCGTGAATCTTATTTTGAGCACCTCCAAAAATATTTTCTAGCATACCACCAGAAGAAGCAAGAGTCTTTAAGATCGTTTCATACTGATCTTGCAATGTACCGCCTTTGTTTAAAGATAGCGTCTTCCAGTCACAAATTTCTGGCAGGTTGTATTTGGAACTGCTTTCATCTGCCATTTTGAGAAACAACAAATAAGTGAGTTGTTCCAAGTAGTCATTATACCCCAGACCATCATCTCTAAGGGTATCACAAAACGACCATATTTTTTGAACGATGTTATTTGAAATCATAATAATTCTTTTAAGATGCAATTTTTAGTGCCCATGGAAGTCCCATACTCTCCAAACAAGCTCTCGCCGTTGCAGAATAAACTGAAGTCGGTTGAGCTAATTCCTTTAATTGCTTAATTTTTTCCTTTATCTGACCTCTTCTTGTATTGCTTGGAGTAATGTCGTTCAAAGCCATTAAATTTTGAGTTTCTGTTAATAGCGTTGAACACTTGATCCAAGTTTCCTTTCGCGCCTCTTTAAGCTTTTTGAAATTCAGATTTAAACTTTTGATTGTATATGAAGCTCGCTCAAAATCCCATCCTGTATTATTTATTGGTATAATTTCTCCATGTTGATTGAATGTGATTTTCAATACATCTTCCTCTTCACATGGATCCAAAAAATAGATAATTTCGTCTTCAATGACCATTAAAGGGTCAGTGGCTTTGTAGGATTTAACGGCAAATTTATCCCGTTTCCTTACGTTTCCTGCTCCTCCACATACGCGATAGTTATACCATTGAAACGCTAACCACCAATATCCTTCATACGGTTTTTTGTCTATTCCAACTGAAACCTTTTTAGGCCTAAAGTGATCAACATGCAGATGATTGTATGCATCCTTTGCTTCAGAATACCAACATTTATTGTGCGATATTGACAATAAGAAATCTTTAAGCTCTCCCCAAAGTTCACTATTACCATCAATAATTGCTTCACGCGATTGTTTAGAAGAATTCTTAGGACTCAAGAGGGCTGTTGTCAAGGCATTAGCTCTATCAAGCCAATCCTGACATGGTGAAATATTATCTCTATTTATGTGAATCATCTTCCTCTTCTTTCATTAATTCATCTAAAATTTCCAAGGCAAGTTTGTTCTGGTTTTCTAACTCTTTCTTTGTATAACTCGCCTTGGTATTATCTTTCAAACGGGACTTATATGCCACGATAAACTTTTGATACAATGGATCCCGGAATGTGCTTGAAAGGCCAAGCTCATCAAGTTCGTTATACAAATTTTGAAGAATTTGCTGCTCTTGATCACTAAGGGTTTGCTTATGTTGCTTCAATAACAATTCATTTCGTTGATCCAATTTACTTTGAGTAATCTCGTCCATAGTAGATGAAAGACCGAAGAACTCACTTGTCAAAATACCCTCTACTCCAAGTCCTCTTGGATCAATTTCAGGTTCTACAACTTCAGTTTTCCCATTACCATCCAATTGAAATAATCGAACCTCTTCTTTTCGAAGGCTGCCTATAACTAATGGATCATGAGTATTCAAGATAATTTGCGTTGATGCAGGTCTATCCACTACTTTATCCAGAAATTCTAAGTATCTCCATTTCCAGACTGGATTAAGATGTGTATCAGGTTCATCCAAAAGTATCAATGAATCTTCATCTTTTGTGAATTTCAATAATCCAAGGACCGTTAGCAATTGCTGTTCACCTTCACTTAATTCTTTAAACGTAATACTACCGTCAACGTTCTTCTTTTTCACTTTGATTCGAACCTCTGAGATCAATTTTGAAATATATGTACTCTCTAGGGCCTTGAAAAGAGCAGTATTACTTGTATAAGTATTCGCTAGTTCTTTTAATTTATCTCGACCTTTTAAAAACAGATACAGTTGATCTTGAGTGTCATACTCATCAAAGTCAGTTTGTACTTTTTCGCTATGATAAATAGGAGCTAATGATAAATCCCAAAGCTTATCCAGAAATGGTCTCACCAATCCCTTTGCTGTCCAAAATATGTCATCCGGATCATCTTTTATTCTGTTCTTTGCCCAACCTGGCATTTTGAGTACGAATAATATGGATTCGATATCCTGAATGTTTAGAACATCATTTAAAAATTGCGTGCTTTCTTCTTCTTCATGAGTAAAATATGCCAATAGCACAAAATATGAATGAACCAATTGTACATAGAACAATTTCCGAAGAGAATCCAAATCATCATCTTTGAAATCTTCTTCGATGATTTTCTCATAAAACTTCCTTTGGTGATCCCAAAAATGTTCTTTCAATTTATTGCTTAGTCCAGAGTAATAGGTGAAAACATACTTGGGTTGATATTTCGATTTTCCCTCTTTCGAGAAAAATGACTTGAAGCTTTGTTTTTCACCATTAACTTTTATAGAATAAGTTCCATCTTTTAAACTGATTTCAATAAAATAATTATCTGCACCAACGTAATATGCTATTTCATAATCAAATGGCGCAGCAAAACGTTTTGAATCAGTACTTAAATCAAGGTTTTTAAAAATGAGAATCAAGGCTTCCATGAAATTTGATTTCCCTGTTGCGTTTTGTCCCAGCAGAACCGTTTTCATTTCCTTTTGATCAAGATCAATATTGAACTGCTTTAGATTCTTATAGTCCTCGATATAAACCTTATCTATTCTCATGCTTTCAGGGTTATATATGATTCTTTGCCTTGACGGGATAATTCCTTAACTTTTCCAGCTTCAATCAACTTTTTGAGTTCAGCATAAAATGCTTCAATATCACCTCGATAGATTGATGATTCCCACAGTTTTTTTGCTTCCATTGGAGCATTTTTATCTTGGAGTGTTTCTAAGATCCCTTTTAACTCTTGTTCCATATTAATACGTTTTATCTTCCTTGGCCTTGCTTTCAATGCTTCTAGAAAAGCCTCCTTTTCTAGTTTGATACTTCTCAACAACGATTTAACAGAACCACCATCAAGCCCTTCTGTTAATTTCCCACTAAAAGCATTGTCCAATATCTGTATTCTCAAAGAATCACTTTTTTTGATATTTTCCACAATTGTCTTACGTAGATTTTCTACTAAGGATAATTTTTCTTCTAACTCCTGAACAACTTGACACTGCTCTTGGTAACATGGTAAGGGTATGCTAAGTCTTGGTAAATCTGAAATCGACAAATGCTTTATTGTAGACCCCTGAGTATTACTTTTAATCCAATTTTGTGCGTAGGGTGATTCAAGATAATACAGTAAAAACCGGCTATTTATTTTAGTCGTAGATCTCAACCAAATGACCGCTACACTTTGAGAAATACAAAAAAAATCTTTATTAACTATCGCTGCTCTTCCAATTGTACCATCTTTTGTAATAAGTATATCGCCAACCATGGGCTTATCCTTTTCAGACAGTGAATTATAAGCTTCAATAGAAGTAAAATCAGAAATGGAAAAATCTATCTTGTTATCAAAAATGTTCTTAGCGGTAATGACCGCTCTTCCGTCAAAGGTTCTAGGAACTGGTCTTGTAAATCCATAAGTGATCCAATTGGAAATTTGATCAAAAGAACATGAAATCCATTCTTCTGGAATGCTAAAACCCAAAGGTTCGGGCTCACGCGGGGAAACATATTTTCTTTTCCAATCATTGTTTTTTGGTGGTTTATCTCTTTTTTCAAATTCTTTTAACTTGATTCCCTCCCAAAATTCTTGTCGTTTTACTAGATTCTCCTCAAGAATGTCAAGTGGATTTAATAATTGTTTTTTGTGGTATTGACGCCATTCTATGCTTAGTTTTCCTTCAAAAGCATTTTTGAGTAACACGAATTTATAAAGCTCCAACTGTTTCTTAGTCTTTTCTAAACTTTCAACGCTTTTATCCAATTCGCTGAAAAGTTCTTCAATTTTTGCGACAATTTGAATTTGTGTTTCTAATGACGGAATTGGTATTAAAATATTTTCGATATGTTTTTTTGAAATAGCTTTAAATGTTGTTCCAGTACCAAGACTTGCAATCGCTTTTTCATTTGCTCTCAAAAAGTAAAGGATGTACTTATTAGGAATTCCTCCAAATGCTCTTATTCCTGCTAGGCCTCGCCCTATACAAGATTCTTCTACCGCTAAGTTTGTAGGACCAATTGGAGCTCGTACTGAAATGAGTATATCATCTTTTTGAACAACTTTTATTGGCATATTACAGAATACCCTTGGTTTAGGGTAAAGACTTCCAAATTCAGTTTTCCCTTGGAAGAAAGGTAAACCATCTGTATTAGAATTATAGCTCCATGATGGTGGAGATTGCCCCATATTTATATATGCGATGTTACTTAATTCTGCTTGACCCCACCCCTCCGGCAATTGATATGGCTTTTTCTCTTCACTCATATCTTCTCCAAAATTTCAGATTTCACAAATGCATAAGCCGCCTCATTATCGTATTCAATTCCCGGACGTAAAATAATATGAATGTCCCCAAGAAATTCGGGATCTTTCATTTTTTCTTCCATGTTCAAAATGAACTGTTTTTGTGTAGGTGCTTTTCCTTCAGATTCGTTCATATAAGCACGGTAACATTGCAGTAATTTTTTCGTGTCAATAGTGTGATGTTGATATGCCCAATACAAATCAAACAAATCGCGACCTTTACTTCGTTGATATAAGGCACGCAGCTTTGTCCCCAACAATTCTTCCAATTCATAGGAAGCTATTGGGCATTTACCCGAATACCACGAATTATCAACTTCAAAAGGAATGTCTTTCAAGCCCAATTCGGTAAAATGTTCCCGGCAATTGATCTCAATTTTCAAACGCAAATTGATCACAGGAGGAATTTCAGATAAAAAACGGTAAACAATGGTGTTGTTGTGTGCTTTTTGCTTCACCACACGCACCCGTTCTTCTTCGAGAAAGGCTAATTTTTCTTTGATCCGAACCAAAATAGGTTTGATCGGTCCGGGTTTGATCTGCACCAAATCAATATCCTCTGAATAACGTGCTTGCGGTTTCAGAAAAAACTTGTGTAAAGCAGTTCCTCCTCTAAATGCCAGATTTTCTCTCAGAAAATCATCCGAAAACAATTCGATCAAGGCACGTTCAATAACAAGATCTTGCTCCACCTGAGCATTTTCAGGCCATGGTGCATGTTCTTTCCACTCTTCAATGTAACGTCTAGGAATCATAAGTCTACTTCGATTTTGGAGTTAACAATGATTTTCCAAGTATCATCAATGGAGCCTTGTACTTCTTTACTTGCGACCAGAGGAATTGTACTCATTCGTCGTTTACTCAATTCCTCCATTAGAATAAGTGCGAGGTCTTGTTCATCCAATACTTTATCAAACAAGTAGCCTAACTTCTGAAGAGCGGAAGTCTTGGAACAACGTTGTGCCGTTTCCGACAGTTTATTTAGACTCATTTCCTCCGCCAATTCTGAAATGACAGTTGCTTTCCTGTTCATCCCCATCTTTTCAGCATAAACCAATAAGTCTAAAGCCGTTAATTCGGGAGAAGACAATGGAAGATATCCTGCATCTGTTTTTTTTGTAGAAATGTCTTTGTCCGACCATTCCTTTTTTAGAAAGAAGTTGAGTTTGAGTTTCTTTGTTTTAATTGGGCGTAATGCAGGACTTTCAGTTATGACGAAATACTCCATGGGCTGTTGGTGAGCAGCCCCGTGTAAAGCCGCAGCAGAGAATAATCCAACGTAGTATTTTCTGTCCAAAAACTTCATCAGATCATCAATAAACAAATGAATAGGCAACATTCCCTGATTGGTGTACTCGGGGCTAATAATTGCATAAAATCCTTGACGGATCTGAGCTATTTTTCCCTTGGACTTCAATCTAAAGATACTTTGAGTCAATGCCTTTTCAGAAACAGGGAAATTCTTTTTCGCTTCCTGAAGTGTGAAGGTATGACGTCCCCTGGAACGTACTTCGTTCAAGTAATCTTCTAAATAGTTGTATGTAATCTGTTCGTTCATTTATTTTTAGTTGCATAACACTACACAATGTGTAGTTGTTTGCGAATCTAGTGAATTGTTTTAGTGTTTTGATTGCATAATACTACGAAATGTGTAGTGTTATGCGTTTTGTTTGAGTAAATCTATCATAGACTGAAAACTTTGTGGTAGCTAAAACGGTAAATAGGAAAGTAGTCGTGCGTAGTTTAGATATTGTTGTCATAGTAAATAGTCTTTGTTAGTGAATTTAAAGTGAATGCGAATTAAAACAAAAAATTGGAACGGTTGAGTAATAAGGCTGAATAGAGTATAAAAAACGTAATAAAAGTGATTATTTCGTAGAAACAAGTAACTCCCTAACGTCTATGTCTAGTATGAAAGCAATCTTTCTCAAATCCTTTAAATGTGGTTGTGTTTTGTTGTTACACATAGCAGCAACAGCAGTAGTACTTTTGCCAATTTTTTCTGCTAACCAAACTTGTGTTTTACCTTGAATGACTAATATTTCTTTGATACGATTAATGCGTTCCATGGTACCAAAATAGTCAAAATAAAGCATTGGAATTATAGTTGTATATGTCCTACTTACATTAATTAAACTTATAATTGTATTTAAAAGTTACAGATATGTAATTTATAATTACATTTGTATAAGTTATTCGATGTATAAAGTGTTAATAAATGTATTTATGAAAGTTGTTGTTTACCAAAAGAGTCTCATTTTAGAACTCATAAAAGATGATCTAACTAACCTAAAATTAATCTATAGTCTTAATGAAATTGGACTTCAGGCAGATGAATATATGCTTAATCTTAATAGTTCCATTTACAAACTGATAGGTCTCAATACCTATGATCGACGCTTAGATACACTCACCGATAATTATTTGGAGCTAACACGTAAAGTGATTCGATTAGATATCTCCGAAAATCGCAATCAGTTGAATGAACTTAGTCTCGAAATCTACAATTACCTGCAAACAGTGAAGAGAAAAACGGCTAAAAAAGCACTCTGAAACAGTGTTTTCTTGCTTTTTCAAAGATTAAGGGTAATTAAGGGTAAACAAGGGTGATTAAATGCGAGAAAGCAAATCGTTAAATTTTTCGAATTGTGTATGATTTCGAAAATTGGATCGTTATTCCTATTATGAAGCCAAATGAATCAATACAAAATCAATTTGATCAAGCGTTTCAGCACAATTACACCGTGTTGAAGGCTTCCTTTTTACAGGAAGTGGGCAAGGCTAGTGATCGCAAATATGCGATCCAATATTACCGAAACATCCTATTTGAGCAGAACGAACTCATTCCTTATCGGACGGTTTTCTTTCAAGAACTTATTACCACTTTTCAGCATCTGAACCGATTAGATGAAACTACTGCGCTTGAGCGAACATTGGAATACCTACCTCAAATCTGTAATAGTAGTGAACAAGCATTTGAACAAGTAATGCTTGCACTATCAAGCTCATTGGTTTTACAGTTTTCGCAATTGCCAGATTTGTATAAAGATTTTCTTTCAGATGAATCGAATGATCTTTCATTGGAACAATTAGCTTATCAAGAACAATTGGCAATGAAGTCTGACGAAGAAAACACCATTGAATTGCTTGCATTGTACTTAGCTTCACAACAAATATTGATGGAAACAGCATCCGACACAGAAGCAAAAATACCCGAAACAAAACTTGAACACAGTCACCAATTTACCCGTTCACAACAAGTGTTGTTCGCTCATTACATTTTCAAAATGGCAGGAATCGAGCCACGCATTAATGCAGATATTTCCGCTTGTGCAGAAATTGTACATGGTCTAACAGGAATGCCCTATACAACAATAAAAAACTCAGAGTTGTATAAGAAATTCCGCGATCCTATTGGGAATTCAAGTCCAACTAAAGTCAAAAAAGACTTGGAATTGGTGCGTAGTTATTTTGCAAAATTAGATCATCCGAAATTATTGGAATTGATCGATAAAGATATTCGAGGGCTTTCGGTAGAATAGTATCGAACGTTTAGTTCAAAAAAATCATTTTAACGCATTATTTCGGGGGGCTATTTAGTCCCCCGTCGCTTTTTTATGCCCGTAACTTTAAAGAAATCATTGGACAAAACGGATAATAAAATGCAGTAAAGATGAGACCAGTAGAGAAAAAAATCAAGTTCGTTGACTTCCCAGAAGATGAGGAACCAACAACTAAGAAGGATTCTTCCAAA
>JAYSRF010000061.1:0-4885 GCA_043721195.1 Fluviicola sp.
GTACAACCACCTAAGGTTTGGGTTTGAGCACTTGCTGCGCCATAATACGTGCGAACAGGCGGAATACCATAACCTGAATTGGTAATGTCTCTACTCAAATCAGCTGAAGCAACATACATCGCTTCGGTATACCATTGCGGTTGCGTGACATAACCTTCGTGTTCATAACCAATTGTATACGGATTTTCAGAGCCAACATGCCAAGCTTTATCGGCTTCCAATACCATTTGTGTAACCTGACCATCAGAAGAACGGATCACATAATGGTAGGAAACACTAGAACTACAATTTTGCGCCCATGAAATCGCACCTGCATACGTACCTTGAATCGTGTGAATCGTAATGGCAGAAATGGCTGTACCACTTCGGGAACTAAAATTGCATGTTGCTGCTGGATTAAAGATCGCGGGACCGTATTCTGTTGATTTCACAACTGCTTGGCTAGAAACATACGTTGCGCCAGTGGCTGTTGAAATTCCTGCTTCTGTGAACTGCACTTTGGAAGCAGAAAGCACACTGAAATTGGCAGATCCAAATACCGAACGCAAATCAAAATGATAGGCAGGAAAGCCATAATCTTGCTGGTAAATTGGATTATTCAAAAATTTAAAGATTTCGTAAATCTCACTATTGAGTGCAAAGTCGTTAACTAATCCCGAGTCTGGAATGAAGCTCAATTCAGCTAAAGTTGCACGAATGGTTTGAGGACTTTGAGTTTCAGTTGGATTTCCATTCGCTTTTTCCAGTGCTAGTTGATGAAAAGCGGCAGCATAAGCACGGATTTCAAGCGTTGAATTGGACATTATTTCAGTTGCTGTAATACCAGATTTTTCGGCAACTAACGATAAATTATTACGGAAATAACCTTCGCCATCTGCAACTAAACCCATGTAACCCCAAGCGCGAGGTAGTCCAATACACGATGCTTGAATGGATTGATCGAGGTAGGTTAAACGCGTTTGTGTAAACGAAACGGCTTCTAATAGTCCACGAGGAACAGTTGGATACTGATTGTATGCTTCATTGAACTGTACTTGTAAAACAGTAGACTGAGCAAAAGATAAAATAGGCAAAAAGAAAGACAATACAACGAGGTTTCGTACCGACATAGTAGTAAATTTTACCTAAAAGTAGGCAAAAAGAAGTCCGCTAAATGGGAGGGGATCAACTAAATAGATTTAGCAATGAAAGATTTAACATTTAACATTTAACATTTGCTATGCGGGCAAGTTGCTTAGAATTACAAACAATATTTGATGTCAAAAACAATAAAATACCACATTTGCGCTAGCTTAAAGATCGTTCATTCAAATACATTTGTGTCAGACAAGGAAGCATCATGCTGTTTCGCGAATAACTTAAAAAGGCATTATGTTAAAATTGTTTTTAGTAAAAATGGATGTTTATGAAACGATTTACCTTTTTTTTGTTTTCGATTTGTTGCTTGTTCAACAGTTATTGTACGATCAAATCAGACTCATTAATTACCTATTCGATCATTCCCCATTACAGCTTTTCAACAGCTAACAATGAAGAAACAAATAACTGGGATTCTTACAAATATATTGGTCTAAGTATGAACTATTACCATGTTGGACTTACTCCAATCAGCGTTTATATAAGTGATTTTAATCGCCTTAATAAAACAGATAATCAGCATCAATACTTAACATACGCCCCTGGGATTACATTGGGAATACGTGGCAATTCGGGAATGGGGCTGGAATTTTCAAGAAACGCAGCACGGTCAACAGCTGAGTTTAAACAATATGCTGTCGACAGCTCAATCGTAGATATAAAAGAACGCATTCGACTGGTCAATTCTCAACTTAAACTCGTTTTTTCAACACAAATACCACGATTAAAAGGACTTACAGTTGGTGCAAGTATCGACTTTAGTCTTATTCGCAATAATCTGAAACGAAATGGTGGTGACTATACTGGAAAATGGAGTGCATTTTACACCCACAATGGCTTAACAAAAGAGTTTAAAACATCTGAGTTAATAGCTGGTTTAGGCATTCGAGCAGGGTATCAGATGAATCATTTTTTGATTATAGCATCAACACAATTCTTGTTTATAAAGAATGAAGTAAGTGGTTATGCTGGAACAGATTTATTAATGAATACCCAACATTATCAAATTTCTATTAGCTATGCGTTTGAATAAAAAATTCTGTTTACTTGCACTGACGCTGATAAGTGTTGGTGGCAATTTTGCTCAGATGTCTTTCGGATTGAGTGTAAGTCCGCTTGTTGGTTTTTCAAAATCAGCCTCTTTTTCAACTTATCGTGATTATTACAATACAACGAATGCTCCTACATTGAAAAAAGATCTTTCATCTGGTTCATTCACTTACGGTTACGATGCCAATCTTGAATTTACAATTAATCACTTGTATACTGGTGTAAGTGTTACCAATACTTTTACCCGAAGTTCTGCCAAATTTGAAAACGAAGCTTCTCGTCATTTTCAACAACATCAGCGATACATTAATACATTGATCGGTTATATTAACCGAAATGAATCACGCGAGTTTACCATTGCAACAGGAATTTCCATTTCCGACTACTTTATTACTACGCATGTCAACTATCCCAATGGAGATAAAGATTATACCTATGGAATTGTATTCGGAAGCAACCACACAGTTGCCATCGGTGTGCCATTAGTATTTGGTTACGGAATTAGTCTTAATGAAAAATGGTGGTTAGTGGCTCGCGCTCAAATGCAATTTACAACCAAAGACAATTTCACTTTTTTCAGTAACACTGGATCTGTTGTTTACAATGGCGGTGAACTTGTGGGCGATGCTTTTAGAGGATTTCTTACAATTGGTTTGAAACGCACTTTTAATCTTTAAAGTATGAGAACTATTTTTGCATACAGTATTGCACTAGTTTTCCTTTTTGCAGCAAGTAGTTGCACCAAAGAAAACAGAAACGAACGGCGTTTAGCAGGTGTTTGGCAACTAGAAAAAATAACTACTGAAACGTTTGAAAACAATGTTTCGGTTTCTAGTACAGACACTACAATTGATGCCGTTATTCAGCTATTGAATACAGATGGTATTGAGAACCCTGCTTATTTCGAAGGGTTTCAACCATTTCCAACTGATTATTGTAACTGGGACATCGCTTACAAGAATCCAAAATTGATCAAGTTTTATTTAATCAATGTTGATTTAAGTATCATTTACACCTATTACTACAACATTGAAAAACTAAACAGCAAAAAAATGATTTTAAGTCGTTACAATGCTGATCAAGAGTTGAATATTTTAGAAAAAACAACTTGGCATTTAAAGAAAGAACGATAAAACAATAGGATTTTCCGTTAATTAGGTCAAAAACTAAAATCCTTAACAGCTCAATCAATTGAATGGATTAATAATTGTCTCTATTTCAGCGTTTTAATTATGTTTTTATTGGTTCAATACGGAAACAAGATAATCCAAATAGTGCGAGCAATTCTGTAATTGAATAAACTCAACAGTACCAATGTTCCTAAGATGATGACAAAAAATACGGAGAGGGAAACAAACCAATAAGTTGCGAAAAAAACAGCGAGCATTTCTATGACTGTAAATCCATAACTGATGTACATTGCGCCAAGAAAATAGCCGGGTTCTTTTTCAAATTTATACCCACATTCCAAGCAGTTTTCGTGCATTTTAGGAATCCGCAATAGGAAGATATTTCCTTTTTTTTCAAAGATAGCCCCCTTTTCACAGTTAGGACATTTACCTTCCCACATTAAACCTACAGAAGTCATGATTTTTTTAGCAAAATTAGACATATTGGCAACCGCAGGAATGCAGAATCAAGACCAATAGTTATACGATTAAGACATTTTTTGTAGTATTGTAGGTATGAATTCATTTCCAATATTATCGATCCACCAGTTTGATGTTCACGGATTGGAACATGAGTTCTACGTCAACACATTTACAGAGCATTTGCGGAAACACCATTCATCCATTCTTCATCCGCATACGCATGATTTTTACTTAACCGTATTATTTACCCACGGAACTGGATTTCATGAAATTGATTTTCAACGATTTGATGTTTCTCCTGGAACGGTTTTTTTCCTACAACCTGGACAAACGCACCATTGGGAATTCTCCGAAGATGTGGAAGGCTTTATTTTCTTTCATTCACCGACTTACTACCAGTTGAATTTCCCACATCAACGGTTGCATGATTTTCCTTTTCTCCAAGCCCGAAACCAAATCCCGACCTTTCATCTTACAAGCGAAGAAATAGTTCCTTTTTCAAAACAATTTGGTGCACTATTGGAAGAATTCACAACCAATAAATCACATAAATACCAAAAGATCGCTAGTCAACTGAATTGTTTGTACATTGATTTAAGTCGATGTTACGAAGCACATCATCATCTATTTAAAACGATTGTTCATCGGTATTCGCATAAATTCGAACGATTTGAATCATTGGTCAATGAGCAGTATGTAACACAAAAGTCAGCTGCTTTTTATGCCAATCAATTGCATATCACTACGAAACACTTAAATCGCATTAGTAAAGAAAGTTGTGGTAAAACGAGCACTGAATTTATCCTCGACCGTGTGATGCTCGAGGCAAAACGTTTGTTGAGCAGTGATCAATGCAATTTAGCTGAAATTTCGTTGTTGCTTGGTTATGAGGAGTACGCTTATTTTTCCCGACAATTTAAGCAGTATTGCAATGAAAGTCCACGAGATTTTAGGCGAAGGTATTAACCTCAGTTCGATTATAAATTTGCGTTCAGAATCCAATTGAAATTTGAAAGAAAAGGCGGTTTTATGAGTGATAGCGGGCTATCGTGAATAAAATCAACGAATTATTTCAAAGATTGAATTGGATAGATAAAAGGATTTCA
>JAYSRF010000062.1:0-4881 GCA_043721195.1 Fluviicola sp.
AACGACCAACAACAGTGTCGTACCAAATTTTACGCGCTGCCAAGGTAGAACCTCCGACTTCTTTTTGGGTAATTTTGGCGACAATTTCTTTCGTAACGCGATTTCCAGCTGCACTTCTTGCTTTAATGAGCAAATCACCTAAATCGATATCAAATCGCAAACGTTTTAGATGTGGACGAGGACGTAAATGAATGGTCACAACTTCCCGTTCGCCATTCGGGTGAACAGAGAAGTACAATAATTTAGAACCTTTCTCACCACGCGATAAATCGTATTCTGTGTCTCGCGTAACAGAGTTGACAAAGAAACGTTTCATCATCGTTGCACCACCAATACCATCTTGATACATCACGTGATAAATGGTGCGTTTATCTCCTTTTTTCCAAACATCGGCATGAACGATTCCTTTTCCAACAAATTTCTTTTCGGAAACCTTGGTAATCATAAATTTACCTGTGTTGAAGAAAATAATAATGTCATCGATTTCAGAACAGTCATTGACCGCTTCTGTTTTCTTCAAATTCCAACCAATGAAACCTTCTTCGATGTCAACATAGAGTTTTCGATTGGCAATAATTACTTTGGTTGCAGCAATCGTATCGAAAATTTTCATTTCGGTTTTACGTTCTTTTCCTGCACCAAAACGCTTTTTCAAATCTTTGAAGTACTCAATCGCGTATTCTACCAAATTGGCTAGATTATTACGCACTTCTTCCATTTCAGCTTCCAATTTGGCGATCACATCATCTGCCTTATCTGAATCGAATCGCGTAATACGAATCATTGGAATTTGCGTCAATTTATGCAAGTCTTCATCGACAATATCTCTCAGGAAACTTTCTTTGAACGGCTCAAAACGTTTGTACAAGTATCCGAATAAAGATTCTTTGTCGGAATAATGTTTGAAGTCGATGTACATTTCTTCGCGAATGAAGATTTTCTCCAATGTTGAAAAATGCCATTGTTGTTGCAATTCGGTTAATCTAATTTCCAATTCCCATTTGAGTAATTGCAGGGTATTGTCTGTATTCGTTTTTAGAATCTCTGTGACTCCCATGAATCGCGGTGTATCACCATCAATTACTGAAGCATTGGGAGAAATAGAAATCTCACAATCTGTAAAAGCGTACAACGCATCTATTGTTCGATCGGGCGAAACGCCTGGTGCCAAGTGAATAACAATTTCGGCAACGGCAGCTGTATTGTCTTCAATTTTACGAATCTTGATCTTACCCTTTTCATTGGCTTTTAAGACCGATTCAATCAATGAAGTTGTTGTACTTCCAAAAGGAATTTCATTGATAATCAATGTTTTATTGTCAACCTTTTTGATTCTAGCTCGAACACGCACTTTTCCACCGCGCAAACCATCGTTGTAGTTTGAGAAATCGGCCATACCACCATTCATGAAATCGGGATAGAATTCTACTTTCTTCCCTCTCAAATGATTAATGGATTGATCAATGAGTTCTATGAAATTATGTGGTAAGATTTTACATGCCATACCAACCGCAATTCCTTCTGCTCCTTGAGCTAATAAAATTGGAAATTTTACGGGTAAATTATCTGGTTCTTTGTTTCGACCATCATAACTCAAGAGCCAACTAGTGGTCTTTGGATTGAACACCACATGACTTGCAAACTTGGATAAACGCGCTTCAATGTAACGTGGAGCAGCTGCACCATCGCCAGTAAGTGTATTCCCCCAGTTTCCTTGGCAATCGATCAACAAATCTTTCTGTCCAAGAGCAACCAATGCATCACCAATAGAAGCGTCACCGTGTGGGTGATATTTCATGGTATTTCCAATGACGTTGGCGACTTTATTGTAGCGTCCATCATCCAATTCTTTCATGGAATGCATGATACGTCTTTGTACCGGTTTGAACCCATCATATAAGGATGGAACGGCGCGTTCAAGAATTACATAGGACGCATAATCCAAAAACCAGTTTTCATACAACCCACTAAGCGGAATGATCGTATCTTCTACATTTTTTTTCTCAAATGGATGTGCATCTTCCAGTCCATCATTATTGAGTTGATTGTCTTCGTTTTCGCCGTCGTTATCTAGCGGTACGTTTTCATCTTCTGCCATAGTTAGGAAGCTTTTTCAATGGATTCTTCATCTGTCTCGATCAACTGGTCTGGATCTTTTTCTACGCGCAGATTTTCAATGATAAAATCTTGTCGTTCTGGCGTGTTTTTACCCATAAAATAGGACAAGATCGTTTCAATAGACGCATCTTTGGTCAACAAAACTGGTTCTAATCGAATATCTTCACCAATAAAGTGTTGGAATTCGTCTGGAGAAATTTCTCCCAATCCTTTAAATCGTGTAATCTCTGGATTCTTACCTAATTCTGCTATGGCATCTCTGCGTTCTTGTTCTGAGTAACAGTAAATTGTTTTTTTCTTATTTCGCACCCGGAAAAGTGGTGTTTGCAACACATATACGTGGTTTCGTTTCACCAAATCGGGGAAAAACTGCAAGAAAAACGTCAATAACAACAAACGAATGTGCATTCCATCGACATCGGCATCGGTTGCGATTACAATGTTGTTGTATCGCAAATTATCCATGTCTTCTTCGATGTCCAAAGCAGCTTGAATGAGGTTGAATTCCTCGTTTTCATAGACCACTTTTTTTGTCAATCCATAACAATTTAGCGGTTTACCACGCAATGAGAAAACAGCTTGTGTATTGACATCACGTGATTTTGTAATGGATCCACTTGCCGAATCTCCCTCGGTAATAAACAAGGTTGTTCGTTCTCGTTTTTCGTCTTTTAAATCGGTTAAATGCGAACGGCAATCACGCAATTTTTTATTGTGTAAACTTGCTTTTTTAGAGCGATCGCGTGCTAATTTTCGAATTCCGGAAAGTTCTTTTCGTTCACGTTCCGATTGCTTGATTTTTTTCTCCAGTGTTTCTGCCACATCTGGATTACGGTGCAAATAGTTATCGAGTTTTTCTTTCAGGAAATCATTGATAAACGAACGCATGGATTTTCCACCCGGCTCAATTTCTTGTGATCCTAATTTTGTTTTGGTTTGCGACTCAAATACTGGTTCCACCACTTTTACAGCAATAGCAGCTACAATGGATTGACGAATATCAGATGCGTCGTAGTTCTTATTGTAGAAATCGCGAATAACCTTGGCAACCGCCTCACGAAAAGCACTTTGATGTGTTCCACCTTGGGTTGTGTGCTGACCATTCACGAAGGAATAATAATCTTCACCATAGGTTTTTCCGTGGGTAAAAGCGACTTCAATATCTTCACCTTCTAAGTGCATAATTGGGTAAAGCGGATCGCCATCCATGTTATCTTCGAGCAAATCTTTTAATCCATCTTTGGATTGGTATTTTTCGCCATTGAAGTGAATGCTCAATCCACGGTTCAAGTAGCAGTAATTCCAGAACATTTTCACCAAATAAGGCGTTCTGAAACTGTATTTTTTAAAAATGGTTTCGTCGGGAATGAATTCTACGTAGGTTCCATTCGCTTCATCTGTTTTGGTAATTGGCAACTCTTCCACCAATTCGCCTTTGCTAAATGTTGCTTGTTTCTTTTCACCATCACGAACGGAATAGAGCATAAAATAATCGCTCAAAGCGTTCACTGCTTTTGTTCCTACTCCATTGAGTCCAACGGTTTTTTTGAAGGCTTTGGAGTCGTATTTTCCTCCAGTATTGATTTTAGAAACACAATCGATTACTTTTCCAAGAGGAATCCCGCGGCCGTAATCACGCACCATCACTTTTCCATCTTTCACCTTGATATCGATCTTCTTTCCGTTCCCCATTACGAATTCGTCGATGCAATTATCAACTACTTCTTTAGCGAGAATGTAAATCCCATCATCTGCAGCTGATCCATCACCGAGTTTTCCAATGTACATCCCTGGGCGCAAGCGAATATGCTCTTTCCAATCAAGCGATCGAATATTCTCTTCCGTATATTGATTTTCCGCCATAATTTCAATGATTGTGCAAGAGACAAATATAAAAAGGATTCAGTCCTGAAAGATGTAGTTACATAAGGAGTTATGAACGACAGACAGTTAATTGAGTTGCATCAAACGAAGAGTTTCACAATCAGCGATAAGCTTGTACTACAAAATGAGCATTCCGCAACTGAAAGTCTTGCTTTCCGGGATTCCAGATATACACTTTTAAACGCTCGTACTCCTCTAAATAATCGCATGCTTCAGACTCGAAAGTCAATGATTTCCATTGATTTCGACCTTCTTCTCGGTCATTGAATAAATCCATTGCTCTATAATAGCGCTCAGTAGAACCATCACGAAAAACATCTATCACCAAAAACACATTTTCAAAGCGCTTTTCACTCAGAAGACGCTTCTCAAAGTCAGCGCGAACAAAGAACCGCTCTCCTTCACGCTGTTTCGGGAAATCAAATTCTGCGGTCAATACAAACTCATCTTTAGCAGTAACCTTAATTACCTCATTATGCAGTAATAAATCCCAAGAGTTTCTCACTTCACCATGCGGCTCGCAAGCTTTGGAAAAAAACCATCTCCCCGAATTACCCTCATCCCAAAAACGCAGACTAGCAAAGTAACTGTCCTTCGTAAAACGCTGATCTCCAACCATACCAATTGTGTAGGTATAAAGACGAATTGAACCAAGTAATGCAAACAGGACTACCCCGGTCAAAATCAACTTAGGAAGTTTTTTGAATAGAAAAAACAGAGGTAAACTTAACAACAAAATGTGCTCTGTGAAGGGTCTGTTTCCAAAAGAAGATTCATAATCCCAACACCACCAGGAAAAAATGATCCAACAATTAATCATCGCATAAACAGCCCACCAAATTGCTTGATATCGATTCTTTCTAAACCAAACGAACCATC
>JAYSRF010000063.1:0-13711 GCA_043721195.1 Fluviicola sp.
CAACATGCATTTCCGTATGAAAACAAACAATTACAGAATCAATTCAATGAGCGTTTATCGCATTCACCTGGAATTTTATCATTAGACTCAACCAAGGGAATTACCGTTAAAGATTCCAATGATAAATTCTTGTTCAATGTTCAAACGGTTCCTGAAAATGAGCGCGTTGGATTGGAAGAAACACAGTTGTTTGTCATCATTGTTCTCCTGTTCGTAATGATTTGGTTTCAATTCATTCGGTTCTTTCCTTCTCCTTGGATGCGAATTGGATTAGTGCTTGTCTATGGAGGGTTGCGTTTTTGGTGTTTGAAATCCAATTGGTTAGAAGGATTATCAACGAGTGAATTGTTTGATCCAACGATTTTAGCCTTCGGCGAATGGACGCCAAACTTAGGAGAATTGATTCTTTCATTTGTGCTCTTCTTATTGATTGTCAACACACTCATCAAATCAACTCGATCTATGGTTGTTGATGACAGATTTGGAAAAATCAGTACATTGATCTTCTTTTTGCTGATTGCTCCTATTTCTTGGTGGATGGCCTCAATTGGACAGGAGATGGTCGAAAACTCATCCATTCCACTTCAGTTAGACCACTTATTTTCTTTAAGTCGCTATTCATTGCTCGTCCTACTTATTGTTGGTGTTGCTGGATTTTCCTACATCATCTTACTGTTTGAATTATGTGGAAGCTTTTTGCGAGTCGGTTGGAGCAACAAAATGTTGGTGGGCATTTGGGCGCTTGCTGCTGCACTTTATGG
Organism: Fluviicola sp.; assembly: GCA_043721195.1. Lineage (GTDB taxonomy): Bacteria > Bacteroidota > Bacteroidia > Flavobacteriales_D > Crocinitomicaceae > Fluviicola. The sequence goes on from JAYSRF010000063.1 coordinate 762, forward strand.
TTGTAGTAATTGGGTACTGGAAACCAATTGGAACAATGTATGCTGGCCAATTTTACTTAGTGGGATCGTTGTTTTTTCTGTTATTCGTTTTCGCGAAAAATGGAGATTCTCCTTTGTACTTCTCTTATTGCTCGTTTTTGTAGTTGGTGCAACATCTAGTTTTTATACCTTCTCACAAACAAAAGAACGCGCAGAAAGAGAGTTGTATGCCAATCAATTGGCTGATGATAGAGATGTTAATACGGAAATAGAGTACTTAACTACAAAACAGTTATTACTCAACGAACCTTACCTTTTGCGGCTTTCTTCTTTGCAAGATAGACCAAATCCTTCAGCATTGAAGGAGGCATTGGAACGTCGTGTCTTCAATGGTTTTTGGGAGCGGTATGATATCGATTTTTATTATTACCAAGAAACTGATACAACATCAAAAATCAACGGGAAACTGCGCGCTGAATTTGAATCGCTCATTTCTAGACATGGTTTTGTTTCTGAAATGGATTCCTGTATTTTTCTTATTAAAGACTATACGAGTCAATATAGTTATTTGATTCGGGAAAAAATCAAATCGAAGGATAAGAGTGTTTGGCTTTATTGTACCCTAAAATCCAAGAAGATTCCAGAAGAAATTGGTTTTCCTAGGTTATTGATTTCTGATAAAGCGAAGGTCTTCGAATCCTTGGAAAATTATTCCATCGCAAAGTATTTTGATGGTAAACTGATCAATCGTTATGGTGTTTACAGTTTTCCATATTCGTCAGACGTATTAAAAGGTACACTCAAACAGGACAAGTTGTTTTTTAATAAAGGTGGTTATAATCACTTTATGTTGAAATCTGGTAAAAACAACATGATCATTCTTTCAAAAAAGGATTCTGATTGGGTAAATGCCGTTACAACAATGGCTTTTCTGTTTGTTTCTTATGGCATTTTATTGGCCATCTACAGTTGGTTAAAAGCGAAGAATAAACGCATGGCATTTCGACGCTTATCACTGGCGGTAAAAATACAAGTCGTATTAATTGGATTGGTATTCCTTTCTCTCCTTGGTTTTAGTATTGGAAGTGGAACCTTTGTTCGCAATCAATATGAACAATATACAGGTGATGTAATCCGTGAAAAATTGCGTTCTGTTGGTACAGTAAGTAAGTTGAGGTTGGGGGAGTTTTCAGACATTAACGATTCAGGAAACCATGCTGATTTGGAATATTATCTGCGCAATTGGTCACAAATCTTTGTAACAGATGTCAATGTTTATGACTTGCATGGACAATTGGTTGCTTCTTCACGACCTAAAATCTATAACATTGGATTATTGAGTGAACAAATGAATCCAACTGCTCGAAAAGCACTCATGTTTGAAAAAAAGAGTGAATACATTCACCAAGAGCGAATAGGCACATTAAAGTATTTATCGGGATATATTCCTTTTTTCAATGATGAAGGAGATCTGATAGCCTATCTGAATATTCAACATTTCGACCAACAAAATGAATTTGAAAGTCAGATTCAGCGATTTTTAGTCGCCATCATCAATGTGTTCATGATTTTACTTGCATTGTCAATTGTTGGTGCCATCTTGGTTTCGAATTGGCTCACTTCACCTTTGCGCATGATTCAAAAGAGTTTCTCGCGCATGGAATTAGGTAAAAACAATCAAGCGATTGATTACCAAAGCAACGATGAGTTGGGTGATTTGGTGCGAGAATACAATTTGAAATTAATCGAACTGGAAACGGCAGCGGTAAAACTGGCTCAAAATGAACGAGAAAGTGCTTGGCGCGAAATGGCGAAACAAGTAGCACATGAGATTAAAAACCCATTGACGCCCATGAAGTTGACCATTCAGCAGCTTCAGCGAGTTTTTGATCCAAATGATCCGAATTCCAAAGCAAAAATCGATCGCGTTGCGCAATCAATCATTGAACAAATTGACGCATTAACCTCCATTGCGAATGCCTTTGCAAATTTTGCGAAAATGCCACATCCGAAAGTTGAAAAGCTTGAATTGCGCGATTTTTTAGGTTCGTTGGTTGCTGTTTTTGAGTCAGAAGAAAGTTGTTTGGTGAAACTCGTTGCGCCAGCCGAAAAGGTGTTTATTGAAGGAGACAAAGAAATGTTGTTGCGCGTTGTAAACAACTTAATTACCAATGGTATTCAAGCAATTCCTCATGGGAGAAGAGGTCAGGTTTACATCAGTTTGTATGTTGAGCCAACCATCGTGTTTATTGAAGTGTCCGACAATGGATTGGGAATTCCTCAAGAACAATTATCAACGGTTTTTGAACCCTATTTTACAACCAAATCAACAGGAACAGGTTTGGGACTTGCCATGGTAAAACAAATTGTGGAAGGTCACGGTGGTACAATCGAAGTGAAGCGCACAGATGATAATGGTACAACGATGTTGTTGCGGTTTCAACGGGTTTATTGATTGTTTCTTCGGAAATGCAATTCCAATGATTTCTAAACGAAAATACTACTATTTAAGCTTTGAATTAACCACCTAAGGATACCTAAAAACAAAGCACATTCTATGTTTTCTATGTTTCCTATGTTTCCTTATGTGGTTAAAATTGATCATTAATTTCTATCGTGTTATTACAGAAAAATCAAAGATAAAGTGGTATAAATGATAGCCCGTATCGCCTTAAATTTAGATAATCCCTGATTTCAAAAGCCAAAATATCCAATCTCATCAAAATCACCTATCTTTGCCCCGACTACCGAGAGGTACTCCTTTAATTTATGCTCGTGATGAACACAAGAAAACCAAGTGGCAGTGATAAACGTCCTGCTTCATCAAGTAGAACTCCAGGTTCTGCTTACTCAAAACCAAGAACAACAAGTTCTTCAACTTCCAAACCAAGAGCTGGTGGTGCTTCCGCTTCTAAAACAAGAACACCTGGTGCTGGAACTTCAAAATCAAGACCAGTCGGAACTCCAACAACAAAAACGCGTTCAACTGGTCCGTATGATCCGAAAGCTGATCGAACGACGAAACCAGCAGAAGCAGTAGAAGGTGATGTGCGTAAACCGCATTTTCCTCCTAAAGTGCGCAAGGGTGATCCATTACCATCTTTTAATGAGGATGAAATTCGTTTGAACAAGTATTTGTCAAATGCAGGTGTTTGCTCACGTCGCGAGGCTGATGTGTTGATTCAAACTGGTGTTGTAACCATTAATGGTAAGATCATTACAGAAATGGGCTACAAAGTCAAACGTGACGATGTCGTTCAATACGATGGTGAAACGATCAATGCGGAAAAAAAACAGTACGTTTTGCTCAATAAACCCAAAGATTTTATCACAACGATGGACGATCCTTGGGGACGCAAAACCGTAATGGGTCTTGTGTATAAAGCATGTAAAGAACGCATTTATCCAGTTGGCAGATTGGATCGTGATACTACAGGTTTGTTGTTGTTTACCAACGATGGTGATATGGCGAAGAAATTGACACATCCTCGTTATGAAGCCAAGAAGATCTACCAAGTTGAAACCAACAAACCCGTTTCTGTTGACCATTTGGCAACGTTAATGGCAGGTGTAGAATTGGATGACGGCATCATCAAATGTGATAAAGCTGAATATGTAAAGGACAGTGGTTCTTCGCGTGAAATAGGAGTTGAAATTCATTCCGGTAAAAACCGAATTGTAAGACGCATGTTTGAACAGTTGGGCTATGAAGTCGTGAAATTGGACCGTGTACAGTTTGCTAGTTTGACGAAGAAAGACTTGCCACGTGGCTATTACCGCCATTTGACGGAAAAAGAAATTGCCTTTTTAAAAATGACTAAATAAAACAAGATCCCCATGAAAAAATTGGTGCTTTTCATGATAATCCTTTGCATGTCGCCATTGGTGAACGCACAAGTAAGAAACCACAAAAAGAAAAACAGTACAGCGGCAGGAACGCTATTCTTCTATTGGGGCTATAATCGTTCATATTATACGCATTCCACTATTCGTTTTGTCGGTCAGGATTACGACTTCAAATTGAAGGACGTAGTGGCTTACGATCGTCCAGATAAGTTTCGTGCAAGTGTTTACTTTAATCCATCAACGATTACTGTTCCCCAATACAATGCGCGTTTGGGTTATTACATCAAAGATAAATGGGCTATTTCTTTTGGAGTAGATCATTATAAATATGTAATGGCCGATCAAAACAATGTATTATTGGACGGTTTCATAGGAATTGATGTGGATACCAATTGGACAGGGAATTACAACGATGAACCAGTAGTTACAGACATCAATCAATTTCACTACGAAAACACCAATGGTGCCAACTTTTTGCGTTTTGAGTTAATGCGTTCGTTTGATTTGCTTGAATTTGGAAGTAAAAGACAAGTTGCTTTAACAGGGAATTTAGGCGTTGGAATCGGACCTGTTTTGACTTTCAGCGATTTGAATTTTGGGCAGGTACACACCTTCGCTACGCCTTCTCTTTCAGGTTATGGAATGGGAATAAACGGAAGCGTTCGTTTGGAGTTTTTCCGCCACTTTTTCATGTCCGTTGAATCGGGATTAGGATTTATGCACTTGTTACATGTGCGTACACGACCAGATGATCGCAACCAGTATGCGCGTCAGAAATTTGGATTCTCATCCTATTTCGCAACGGCCGGAGTGTTGTTTTATTTACACCCAAAAAACGGTTGTGATAGTTGCCCACAGTGGTAAACAACGAAAAAAATTAATTAATAAATTACAAAAGAAAACAATACAATACAATGAGTGCACACGATCTCTCAGAACAAGAACAACAACGTAGGACAACGTTGCAATTAGTAAGAAACGCAGGTATTGAACCCTATCCAGCAGCACTTTATCCAGTTACGGATTTAGCAACAGCCGTTAAAGAAAACTATCAAGATGGAAAAACGGTATGTCTTGCTGGTCGCTTGATGAGTCAACGCATCATGGGTAAAGCTTCTTTTGCCGAACTACAAGATTCAACAGGACGAATTCAGATTTACATCAACCGCGATGAGGTTTGTCCAGGTGAAGATAAATCGGTCTACAATGACCTTTTTAAAAAATGGCTAGATCTAGGCGATTTTATTGGTGTAAAAGGATATGTTTTTAAAACACAAGTAGGAGAAATTTCCATTCATGTGCAGGAATTTACGCTGTTGAGCAAAGCATTAAAACCGCTTCCAATGCCCAAAACAGATGAGAATGGAGTTGTACATGATGCATTTACAGATCCTGAATTGCGTTACCGTCAGCGTTATGTTGATTTGGTGGTGAATCCAAACGTGCGTGAAACATTTGTAAAACGCGCAAAAGTGATGGCTTCTATGCGTCAGTTTTTCAATGAGAAAGGCTACATGGAAGTTGAAACGCCAATCTTACAACCTATTTCTGGAGGTGCTTCAGCTCGTCCGTTTGTTACGCAACACAATGCGTTGGACATGGAATTGTTCTTGCGTGTTGCTCCTGAATTGTACTTAAAACGACTCATCGTTGGTGGTTTTGATGGAGTATATGAATTTGCAAAACAGTTTAGAAATGAAGGAATGGATCGTACGCACAATCCAGAATTTACTTCGATGGAAATCTATGTAGCTTACAAAGATTACAACTGGATGATGGATTTCACTGAATCAATGATTGAGCGTGCAGCACAAGATGTGTGTGGTACAACAGAAGTAACAGTTGGTGCCAATCAAATTTCATTAAAAGCGCCATTCAAACGCATAACGATGCGCGATTCTATTTTGGAATTTACGCAATTTGATATCAACGGAAAATCGGTTGAAGAATTAAAAGACGCTTGTCGTTCTATGGGGATTCCTGTGAATGATACGATGGGAAAAGGCAAATTAATCGATGAGATTTTTGGTGAAAAATGCGAAGGAAATTACATTCAACCGACGTTCATTACAGATTATCCTATTGAAATGTCGCCGTTGTGCAAACGTCACCGCGAGAATCCAGAATTGACGGAGCGTTTTGAATTGATGATCAATGGAAAAGAAGTCGCGAATGCGTATTCGGAGTTAAATGATCCAATAGATCAGCGTGAACGTTTCGAAGAGCAAATGCGCTTGGCTGAAAGTGGTGATGACGAAGCCATGTTCATTGATCAGGACTTTTTACGTGCCTTGGAATATGGAATGCCGCCAACGTCAGGAATGGGGATTGGAATTGATCGCCTTGTGATGTTATTGACCAATAATGCTTCCATTCAAGAAGTATTGTTCTTCCCGCAAATGCGCCCAGAAGCAAAAACGACCAAAGTTGTATTAAACGATAACGAAAAACTCATTTTTGAAATTGTTCAACGCGAGAAATCAATGCAATTAAATGCCTTGAAAGAACAAGTAAACTTGAGTAATAAAGTCTGGGATACGAGTATCAAAGGCTTAACAAAACACGGGTTGTTGAAAGTTTCCAAAACCGATGATTTACTGATTGTAGATTTGGTATAATCTGAGGTTAATATGTTTTTAGAAAGAGGGTTGTGGTTGCATGACCCTCTTTTTGGTTGTTAATTAGTTGGTTAAAACACCATTCAATCCATTTTTTGCAAAACTTGACACGTGAAGAATCGTCCGATCATAGCCATTTTGTAGTTGCTAATAACAGGCAGCGGGCTTCTTTTTGGATTTACGAGATTTGAGTTAGAAGGATGACGTCTTTTGAACGGAAAAAGTGTAGTGCAGTGGAATGCGGAAGAGCAAGCACTGCTTGTGAAGGATGAGGAAGCCCGCCTAGGGATCTCCGCCATTGGCGGACGCAATTCCACAAATGGAGCGCATTGACGGACAAACAGCGTCGAGTTTTCTTTTGCTTATAATCAAAAGCAGTGCTTTTTCTTCATTTTCGGAAAGAGAATTGGTTACAATTCGAAGTCCAAGCGTCAGCGCAGGTTAGAAAAGTAAGGTAAATCTGAATACAACATATTTTTAATCTGGCAATAATAGTTATAATATAGTATCTTGGATTTATTTTAAACCAACTACATGTTGCTCATTTCTATTCTTTCGGTTTCGTTTATTCTCATTCTGACGATCATCATCCTTTACAATTCCCTTGTAAAATCGCGCAACTTAGTACAAAGTGCTTATGCTGACATCGATGTAAACTTGATGAAGCGATTTCAATTGGTGCCCAATTTGGTTTCCATTACCAAACAATATGCAACGTATGAAAGCAATTTGCTCTTAGAAATAGTAGAAAAAAGAACTGCTCAACCTACAATTGGTGAAACAGCTGCTATCGATGGAGAAGTATCTCGGGTCTTGAAAACGCTTCAAGTAACTGTCGAAAATTACCCTGATTTGAAAGCCAATCACACCTTTTCAAAATTAATGGATGATTTGGGTGAAATAGAAGATCACTTGGTGTATGCAAGACGTTTTTACAATGGTACAACACGAGAATACAACACCAAAACACAATCCTTCCCAAGAAATATCATTGCAAAAATGTTCGGCTTTAGTTCACAACCCTATTATGAAGTAGAAAGTAGTTCACAACGAGAAATTCCCCTTATTTAATAGTAGTTCAATCGCATTCAACATGAAAAAAGCACACGTTTTATTGGTTATCTTATTCCTAACAAACGCATTCATTTCTTTTAGTCAAACAGATGAGGAGTTAACCCCATTAATGAAGCATGAACATATTTTTTCATTTCATTCTATTATTGAAATTCAAAAGGATTGTTCCGTAAAAATCACCGAGCGCATTCGTGTTTATGCAGAGGGAAACAACATCAAACATGGAATTTACAGAGAGATTCCATTGAGCTATGATTATGAAGGCGGCAGAACGGATGTTGGTTTCAAACTCATTAGCATAACCCGAGATGGAGAAAAAGAGGATTTCCATTCAGAAAATGTAGATAATGGAATTCGCCTTTATTTTGGAAGTGAATCAATATTCGTTACAACTGGAGTACACGAATATGAACTTACTTATGTTGTTGACCACGTACTTGGTTTATTTGATACATACGATGAGTTTTATTGGAATATCAACGGTACAGGTTGGCTTTTTGAAATTGACACCATCAGTGCAGAAGTCCATTATCCGATGGAAGCATCGTTGGTTCAGTATGCTGGATACACTGGTTCGCAAGGAGAAGACGGAAAAGATTTCACCGTTAAAACGCTAGCTGATGGTATGTATTTTACAACCAATCGCCAAATGCAAGCAGGGGAAAACCTCACTGTTGCCGTTGCCTGGGAGAAAAACTACTTGACCTATCCAACAGGAACGGAAAATCTTCTCTATTGGATAAAATCGCATTTTTTATGGGTTTTATGCGGATTTAGCTTTTTCTTCATCCTGATTAAAAACTTCTTCACGTGGTACAAATACGGACGCGATCCAAAACCCGGAACGATTATGCCTCAATACGGTCCACCAACGGGCTTAACACCTGCTGAAATCTATTCCATTTACAAATCAGGAGATGTAAATTCTACTGCTTTTACCGCACAATTGGTAAGCCTTGCAACCAAAGGATTTCTACACATTGAAGTAATAGACAAAAGCGGCGGGAGTAAAACATACGTATTTAAGAATACCCATACGGACAATAAACCGATGGAAAAAATGGAAAAAATACTCCACGACTCCTTATTTGGTGCTCGACAATCGGTTGTTTTCACTGAAGGGGCATATAACCCGTTGATGAAAACGGTAATGAACAATTTACTCACTTCCATTCAAAAAGAGCATGGAGAACGTTATCGCTTAAAACGCTTGAAACAAAAAGGACGGCAATTTATACCAGTGTTTTTAACAGTTGTTCTTGGGCTTATTGCAATTTGGCAATGGGGAGGAAGTCCAGCAATATTAGTGGGTTATGGTGTGTTAGCCCTCATTGCAAATGTCATTTATGGAGTTCTTTACGAACAACCGACAACTGAAGGAAGACAAATCCTTGATCACTTAGAAGGATTCAAGTTGTACATGAATTACGCAGATCGTGAGCGCATTCGGTTTAACAATCCTCCATCAATGGATTTCCACCATTACGAAGAAAACTTGCCGTATGCGATCGCTTTAGGGGTTGATAAAGCGTGGTCGCGTCAGTTTGATCCAATTGAATTACAAACAGGCATGAGTCGTTCTAATTATTGGTTCGCTGGAGCTATGATGATGCACGGTTCACCCAATTTTGATTTTAATGGATTGTCAAGCACCATTTCTTCAGCAGCAACTCCTCCATCTTCTTCTAGTTCAGGTGGTGGATCATTTGGCGGCGGTTCCTCTGGCGGTGGCGGCGGCGGCGGCGGCGGCGGCTGGTAATTAACAGATTCTTCAATGAAACAGTATCCTTTTCATTATCGAAAACACGCCATGCACAAGGTGGTATTGGCTATTTTTGGAATCATTGCTTTACTCTTTTTGTGGATTAGTGCGCTTTCTTTTTCCAAAACGATGGTCTCTACGGAATCAGATTTTACTGTATTCTTACTTTTAGGGCTTGGATTGCTGATTCCTGGAATGAGTTTTTTGCTCTTTTCAATTTGGTATTACCGAAAAACAGAACAGTTTTTTAAGAGCACAGATTGGTACGGAATCACGCTAAACGGGAATGAATTGAAGTGCGTTTTTGTCGATTTCGTTAAGAAAAAAGAGCGCATCATTGATCTTTCTACTGTTCAACAAGTGGAACTGAGAAGTTATAAAGGTCGACGCTACTTCTCTATAAAAACAACGGTTGGATTCAAGACCATTCCAGCTCACGAATTATCAAATGCAGATTTACAAGAGGTGTTGAGCACGCTCAATCGTTTTTAACTGGAAGAATAATTAAGCTTCTTCTTCTTCATCCTCCAACCATTCGAAAAAAGAATCAAAATTGTCGCGGTCTTTTCTAGATGGTCTACCCGTGCCATATTCTCGGTAAACAGTTTGTGCAGATTGATAGGTTTTGAATTTTTCCAATTCCAACGGATCGGTTACATCAATGAGGTAATCTGCAACCAATTTAGCTCCAACCCTGCGATCCAACAAATCTTTGATTTTATACGAAAAAACAGCGCTGTTTTTAAGAATAGAAATGGTATCTCCGACCTTCACTTCCTTTGATGGTTTGGCTCCAGTGTTATTGAGACGAACCTTTCCTTTAGAAACCAATTCTGTGGCCAACGTTCGTGTTTTGGTCAATCGAACGAACCATACAAATTTATCCAATCGACAGCTCATGTTGTAATTTTTTAGGGAGTGATTTTACGACTAGATCGTACGAGTTTACGATCTGCTCTTGAATAAAATCATTCGAGAGATCTCCGTTTAATGCAATGGTATTCCAGTGTTTTTTGTTCATGTGGTAACCGGGTTGAACAGCAGAGAAGCGTTCACGTAAATCAATTGCCATTTCAGGATCGCATTTTAAATTGATGCTATCAGGCGACTCAACATTGATGAGTGCGTACATTTTACCCATTACTTTAAACACCAAGGTTTGTTGGTCAAAAGGGAAACTTTCAGTCGTTCCTTTTAAATGAAGGCAAAATGGGAGAATTTCATCTATATGCATTGTGCTAAAATAGTGAAGTCTATTGAAATGAAAGTAAAAAACAGCAATGACCTCAACAGGAAAAATTCGTTTCCTTACCAAATGACCAAATTAAAACCTTGCTGTATTAAAACTACTTTTTAACAGAATTGATTACTTTAAGACCGTTACAGCTTGGAACTATGAATGCACAATTAAACAAAAAAACACATAGTAGTTGGCGTATTTCGCTGATTGTGTGTTTTATAGTCTGTTGTGTTCTACCTAAAAATGCATTCAATCAAGATACGATATCATTGTTTTATACGGGTGGAAAATTCCGCTTATTGGATGTGAATCGGTTGAAATTGGACAATTTTATTTATTCGCACGATCTTTCTTTATTGGATAGCGTTGGTGTCATAGGATTTGCAGATTCTACGGGAAACAGTGCTAAAAACCTCAAATTATCCCAGCGTCGTGCTAAAACAGTGGCGAATTATTTGGATCAATACTTGAAAGATGGCGTGCTGATTTCAAACTATGCTAGGGGAGAAGAAGATGATTTGGCCAAACCCCGCAAAAATCACCGAAGAGTAGAGGTCATTCTCTATTTTGTAGATGGTTTCAAAACAATCGAAGAAGATAAGGAAATCCCGGTTTTTACCAATACCAACAATTCTGACGCATGTTATGAATTAGCCTATACAACACTTGCGCAATGCGATGCTTCTTATTTTATCAAGGGAAAAACACGCTATGCACGCTTGGAATTGGAGGCACATCAATATACTGAAGGCACGAAAATCTTCACACTTTCAAGTAAAACGCGCGCGCCAAAATTGGTGAAGTGGAAACCTGAAATTACAGGTCAATTGTGGTGGAAACGCACACGTTATGTCGCTGCAGTGAAAGCATTGGATTTTGAAGCCTATGGATTGGTAGTAAAAATTGAGAATAATATAGAAAAGGATAGTACGAGTTGTCGTTTATGCGACGATGATTCTTCGCTCAATTGGGAAATTGGTAGAAACCTAAGGTTGGATGCTTTTGTCATGCAAAATGTACAAATCCGGAAGGTTTTCTTAGACGATGAATATGTACTGATCGTTCCAAAAGAATATGTGAATGTCTCCAATGCCTATTATTTTGATGCAGTCGGCGATTCCTCCGTTCAATGGTTTACCAAAAATGGTCGTAAAAACGGTTTGTATTATTTTGCAACTGTATCCAAAGAACAATTAGCGAGCCCAACTTGGGGTATTTACAATTATCATCCGACCTGTATCTATCAAGAAGTTGGATTACCATCCTACCCAATTGATACCCTCAAACACCATTGGTGTCCACCAACTGCTTTTGGAGGCGGAGGCGGCTATTGGGGTCTTGAAGCAGGCTATTTGAATTACAGCAATCATTCGGCTTACGCTGGTGCTTACTTTCAATGGAATAGAAATAATGTAGAGTTGCTTGCTGTTGCAGGAATAGATCTTCGAACCCAGCCATTTTTTAATGTGCGGTTTGACTACCATTTTGCTACATTTTCTCCTTTCGCAGAAGTGTTTGTAGATAAAACCAATCGATCGGTTGTTCATGAATTTCACCGTGTCATCAATGTATATGGCGGAACTGGATTAAATACCATTTTCTCACAAAATGATGTTTTATTTATGAATGATTTCCACCTCGGAACGGTTTACATCAACAATGGATTCTGGTTGTCGTTTGAGCGCATTTTTGCAGAATGTGGTACGGCTTTTAACTATGCACAATTGAAAAATTCACTCGCTTTTTATGCGCGAGTTGGTATTCAAATTCGTTTGTGAGTAGAAGGAATAATTCCTTTCGGTATCTTTGCTTTGAAAATTTGATTCATGAAACGCATTCAGAACTTTATCAATGGCGAATACTGTGATCCAATCGCTGGAAATTACATTGATAACATTGAACCTGCAACAGGTTCCGTTTATTCGTTGATTCCCGATTCTACAGCAGAAGATGTGCAATTGGCTGTAACAGCAGCAGAAAACGCTTTTCCTATTTGGTCAGCTATGACAGGCGAACAACGAGGTGCTGTGTTGATGCGTATCAGCTTGGGAATTGAACAACGCATGCAAGAATTTGTGGATGCAGAATCTCGCGATAATGGAAAACCAATCAGTTTAGCGGGTCATGTGGATATTCCACGAGCAGTTTCCAATTTTCATTTTTTCGCTACAGCGGCTGAACACGTTTCTTCTGAATCGCACTACATGGAAGGTGTTGGCGTAAACTATACCACACGCAAACCGATTGGGGTTGTTGGCTGTATTTCTCCTTGGAATTTACCCTTGTATTTATTTTCGTGGAAAATAGCTCCAGCGTTGGCTGCAGGAAATTGTGTCGTTGCAAAACCGTCTGAAATTACACCTTATACAGCCTATTTATTGGGCGAAGTGATCAAAGAATCTGGCATGCCAGCAGGTGTGCTAAACATCGT
>JAYSRF010000064.1:0-13653 GCA_043721195.1 Fluviicola sp.
TTCAATTTGTATTTTTAGAACGATAGCACACAACTTATTTTTAAAAGACATAGAGCGCGTAGTTGTTGTGATTCGCTTTCAATTTGTATTTTTAGAACGATAGCACACAACAATGCTGAAACGGAAGTAGAAACGGAAGTAGTTGTGATTCGCTTTCAATTTGTATTTTTAGAACGATAGCACACAACTTAGGCACGTCCAGAATGCCGCAGACGTTGGTTGTGATTCGCTTTCAATTTGTATTTTTAGAACGATAGCACACAACTCCGTGAAAGCGGGCGAGGTTATTCTAAATGTTGTGATTCGCTTTCAATTTGTATTTTTAGAACGATAGCACACAACATAAGAGATGTTAACGAAGCCCTCGGTGCGGTTGTGATTCGCTTTCAATTTGTATTTTTAGAACGATAGCACACAACCATGGCAGATAAAACGGTAATTCTCGAGCTGTTGTGATTCGCTTTCAATTTGTATTTTTAGAACGATAGCACACAACCAAATGTTATGGACACAATGCTAACCGATGGTTGTGATTCGCTTTCAATTTGTATTTTTAGAACGATAGCACACAACCGTTCTCCGATACGATGCCGACGGCGTTCTGTTGTGATTCGCTTTCAATTTGTATTTTTAGAACGATAGCACACAACAATACACGATTCTAGCGTCGACGCAAGCGGGTTGTGATTCGCTTTCAATTTGTATTTTTAGAACGATAGCACACAACTGAGCGTAGTAATAACAGCAAACCCAACAAGTTGTGATTCGCTTTCAATTTGTATTTTTAGAACGATAGCACACAACTTAGTTTAGAGTTGGATTTATCCAACTGTAGTTGTGATTCGCTTTCAATTTGTATTTTTAGAACGATAGCACACAACTTTTACGCTCTGCGTCTGCTGCAACGAGAGGTTGTGATTCGCTTTCAATTTGTATTTTTAGAACGATAGCACACAACAGGATATGAAAACTGACCAAAGAGTATTTAGTTGTGATTCGCTTTCAATTTGTATTTTTAGAACGATAGCACACAACCAGCAGCAGAGGCAAGAGTGGAAGCGGAGAGTTGTGATTCGCTTTCAATTTGTATTTTTAGAACGATAGCACACAACCTAGCTGTGCTATCTTCTAAGTGCAGCAAGGGTTCCAGTGTTTATTTAGGGATAAAAAATCAAATCGGTTATCAACAATTGCTGTCGTGGTAATTCCATTTTTTTTGTTCTAGCTATTCCAGATTATGGCTTTCAACATTGTTCTTTTGGTTCTAATAGATGTAAATCGACGATTTTTTTCTCAACAATAAGGAAAACTTATCAACCAATTAAAACAATTCTAATTGTTGAGGAATGTCTCGTTCAGGTGCCTTTTTAACTCCATGAAACACTTCCATTCTGCCAAATTGTTTATCCGTTATGGCAAAAATGCCCACTTTCCCATTTTCGGGTAAGGAAAGTTTTACACGCTTGGTATGCACATCTGCATTTTCTGTACTTTGACAAAAACGCATGTAAATCGAGAATTGAAACATCACAAATCCATCTTCCAGTAAAGCTTTCCGAAACTTACTAGCTACACGACGTTCCATTTTGGTTTCCGTCGGTAAATCAAATAACACCATTACCCACATATTTCGGTATGCATTAAAACGATTAGAATTCATAACTCAGGATACGTGATCTTGCGTTGTGAACCTTCAAAACATTTATATAAACTGGCGGTTGTGATACTCACTGCATGGAACAATGGACGTTTGACTTCACCTATAAACACATCCAACTGAGCCAGTTTTAAGAGTTCAATTTTCTGTTCTTTGGTCAATCCTTCCATTGTTTCATGAATGCCAGGCAGGTGGAGCACAATCCAATCCACATAAGGGCGATACGGTTCCATAATATCATCCGCCAAACAAAAAGCATTGTATTTATTGCGGTGATGAATGCCAAAAGAAGGGAGCATTCCTGATGCAGTCAAAGCACGTGCAACAATGGATCGTAAAATAGCATAACCGTAGTTTAGTTGTGCATTGGGTGTTTCAGGATCGCGTGATCGAACAAAATTTCCACCATAAATTTTCCCCCAATAATGCGATGCAGCTTGTGCTTCACAGTTACTGGTGTCGCCACTCAACACATCGTTTTGCAGATGAATCAACCGTTGGTGTGGAATCCCCAATCTTTCTAATACCATTGCTTGATTGAAGATCTTAGAACGTACTGTTTGTTGCCACAGTTGTTTTTTGAGTGGAAGGGTTGATTCCAGTTGTGTACGCATTCGCAAGGTTTGTTCACTGTTCCCTTCGAAGGGTAAAAACATCCCTGATGGCATATAATTACTATTACACGTAATAACTGCTACCTGTTGATCCATGAGTTGCTCCAATAAATTGGAGGTCAACGTAATCTGCGGATGTTCCAGAATCACAATCCCCACATCTTCAATGGGAAGTGTTTTCGTGGTACGTTCATCGTCTTTGAGTTCGACGACCAATTGTTGATTGCGCACGGATAGGTGTGCAGGATTGCTAAAGTGAAGAGTGCGTTTGACCATAAGAAAGGTGTTCGTTATTAGAAACAAACACCTTTTACGGATTGAAAATAAGAAAGTTACTCTCCAATATGAATAATAAGTCCTAAGTGATTTAAGCGGACTTTAATAATTTCTTTAATACCAACAATACTTAATCGTTTGAAAGCAATTCCTTTTAATTCAGTTGTTACTTCAACAGTCGTTTCTAAATGGTGTCTAAACCAATAATCACCTGATGTTACTTTCTGAACCCGAAACAAATTCGGATTAATCTTTTTAAAGTTGCTAGAATCTAACAAATCAATTTCTTTTGGGTCAAAACCTGTTAATTCATTGGGGAAAATAAAGTACTCATTTTGTTTTAACGTGAATAAAAACTCCCATCCTTTTTCATGTTCTTTTTTGATGATAGCTATTCCTTGATTTTTACGTGTTACCGCTTCAAATAAGGAGACAACTTCTTCTTGTAAATTCCCTTTTTCATCGCGGTATATAGCAACATGGTGATTGTTTCCAGTGTTGACAAAATCCACAGGAATTGGATTTCCATTTTCATCTAAGATTTCATTACCAAAATGGTCTTTTTTAGAATGTAATGAGACTGCATTATTAATTCCTGAAATCGTTACCGACTTTAAAACAAGACCTTTTTCTTTATTTAAGAAAATCGGATTATCTTCCAAATTAACAAAGGCTTTTTTGGGATCACCACCAAATTCATTGAGTCGTTCTTGAAGGATTCTTTGCACACCTTTATCAATTACCTTGTCAATTTTAAGATCTGGACTGATATTTTTACGAATGGTATACTGTGTTTCTAGGCTTACTAATTTTACAGATTCTGGCAAGGAATGGGTTTCCAATGCATTTAAGTAAAGCGGCTTTTTAGCCAAACTATTTGCCCCTGTAAATGCCTTTTTGGGATCGTTTCCATGATCTTCCAATCGTTTCAAAAGCAATTCACGGTGTTTTTTATTAGCAACTTTGCCAATTTTTTCTGCATCAAAATTTGAACCTACTTTTTCTAGTTTAGTAACGTAGGTTTGTGAAGAGCCATAAATTGTTTCCAAATGGAGTTGTCCTCTTGGGGTTTCCGATATGGTTGTTTTTTTTCCTCCTTTGGTCTTTGTGTTATTCTTGTTTTTCGTTGAAACTTTGTTTTTGGCTTTAAAGGAAACCAAAGTATTTTCCAAATGTTCCTTAGCTTTTGCACGAAACTCGGATAACGGCATCGGAGGATAAAAGCGTCTTTTTTGGTTGTCGTCAAAATAGGTTTCATTATTTTGAATACTAATAATACTACTCGACTTATCACTACGTGCATTCAAATTATTGAGATACTGTACATAAATGGGTTTTGTAAAAGCAACAGTTAAAGCATCCATGGCATGGTGGCGGTGATCGTTGCGTTTTGTCCAATCTTTTATGCGTTTGATTTTTTGTCCATGCCTGTTCTCAAACTCTTCAATCATTCCCAATTTCTGGTATTTCTCCCAGTTGAGTTCTTTTAACACATCGACCAATTGCCAATCTTCACGCAATTTATCGGTAATTGAACCAGTAGTTGTTCCAACTGTTCGCACCAACTCAAGTAATAACTCCCGTGCTTTTTTTGCAATGTATTGTGTATCTCTTAATTCTCGATTGATAAAACCTTCTTTAATATCAACTTCTTGCAGTAAGAGTTTTCTAGTCTTTGTTTTTTTACCAATTTGATTTCCAAAAACTGATTTGATGCGTTCTTCATATTGTTTTAATCCTTCTTCGCCATATTCAGCTAAGACAAAATCGTAAGCAGTTGCATTTCCTTTTTTCAGATTAACAGATCGCAATTCTAAGGTTTTATTCGAAAAAGAATCATCAAACAATTTAGATTGTGGGATAATATGTTCGAGATCAAATTCGCCAGAGAATAATTTTTCCTTCGAAATATAAGTGTTGGAATAGAGCGTTTTAAAACTGTTTTGTTCCAATTCTAAGTATAATTTATAACGAGTCAGGTCATTTCTGCTGACAT
Source organism: Fluviicola sp. (assembly GCA_043721195.1). Lineage (GTDB taxonomy): Bacteria > Bacteroidota > Bacteroidia > Flavobacteriales_D > Crocinitomicaceae > Fluviicola. Next base: position 4,544 of record JAYSRF010000064.1, read on the forward strand.
AAGAAAGCCCAAATTCATTTTGAAGAATTTTTGTGTATCGTTCATGCTCTTCTGTTGCTTTGCGCATTGCTACAGTTGTGTCGTTTCGTTCTTTGGCACTCTTTTTTAAATCGCGCGCCATTTCCACACGAATTTCATCAGGCTTACCATAGGTTTCAATTACTTGATTCACAACGTTGATCATTTGATTGAGAATCTTTTCGACAACAGGATTACGCAAACTATTTTTAGGAAGAATCGTCAATTGATCCTTCAATACTTTGTTATCTAAATCTGCTGTTGTTTCTGAATGTGAATGATTGTAACCAGCCAATGAACAAGCAACGTCATATTGATTCCCTTCTTTCAGATAAGGCAGTATTTTACGAATAGCCTTGGTACTTAAACTACCGTAATCATCTTGAAGAGAAATGTTGGCAATTACCGTATTCGTTTCATAAGGAAAGCCATATTTTTCAGTTAGTATTTTGCGCAAGTTATCAATACCACTTGTTGAATTATCGCCTTCAAATGAATAGAGTAAATGCCAAATTTGATAGGCTGGTTGTAATTCAAAATTATTACCTTCTAAATCACTATTGAAATCTAAGATGTTTGTATGAATACCAATCGTTTCCATAATTGGAACAATCGTTTCAATCAACTTTTTAGCATTCAGTTTATCCAATGATAATTCATCATATCCTTCAGCATTAAATACTTTTTCAAATGATTTAAGTAAAGCTGAATTTGTTCGATTTCCATCAAGTTGTTCAAAGTTTAGTTTGAATCCTTTTTCAATGCCTAGAAGTTTTAACGCTTCATTGGCTGATAATTTCTCTTTCCAATTCAATTCAGTAAACAAGCGTTGTTTATCTTCCAGTAAAAGTTGAGTCCCTTTTCGTTTGTTTCCTTCGAGTATTTCAATATTGTTGAGTACAGCCCAAATTTTAAATTCTTGGAATAGAGGTGATGACTTTGGGCAAACTTTTGGACCAATGAGTTTCAGTTTCTTTTTACCATCAACTTCAATTTCTTTTTTAACACCCTCAAATTCGCAAACACTAATCAATCCTTTTTGTGATTTTAAGCGGCGTTGATAGAAAATAACCGTGTCTCTAATTTCTCGTTTCAATTCATCAGTTAAAACTGTAGGGTAGAATTCTCGTTGTTTTTCCCAGATGGCATTGAATTCATCTAAATAATCTTGACGGTAAAAGACTTGATTTTTTAATCGTGTATGTGGTTTCTCTTGAATTTGTTGATAGAGAAATTGTCCAACAGTTTGATGGTTGAAATACAATTTTTTGCTTCGATCACTTATTGCACCTAAATAACCACTGGAAGCATCCATATTACCAATGATCTCAGGGAGTATTTCTGCTAATTCGTTTGGTGTACAAGCTTGATCAACTGCTTTTGAGCGAATGGCATAGCGTTGTTTTTTCTTTTCACCCAGATTTCCTTTTAGTTCAACTCCTTCAAGTCCTATTTTTCGTAAATAACTCGCTGCAATTGTTTTGGTTTTACCACTAATTGCCTCATAGTTTTCAGTAGTTATAAATTCAGGATTAAAAGCTTCTTGAAACTTCCAAATCCGATCAAATTCTTGCTGTAAATCGGATCGATAAAAATCTGGAACAGTTGTTTTTCCTTCTTCAAAACGTGCATGCACCAACTGACCCGGGGTGAGGTTTTCATCATATAACCGTTTTGCAATTTCCATCCCATCTATGGCAACACCTTCATCTTCTCCTTTGGCTTTTCGACTACTTTTATAACCTCTTTTTTTATTGATCATCAATAAAACCTTAGCAAATTCAGACTGTTGAATTTGACTAGTAGCGGCAGTCGATCTAAAACGATATGTTTCAAATGTAGAATGATTGCCTGTTTCAGCAAGTATTGTTTCAGAATCGATTAAACCGTTTTTCAATAATGTATCAATCAAATCTTTTCTTCGCAGTTGGTATCTGTCAAGATTTTTTCGAGCAGAGCGTTTTAGTGTGCGATCAGCGTTAGTTGTGATCGATTTTCCTTTATCAAAATTTTGTATTTCGTCGGTTGAAAGTGGAACAACTCGAACGCCTGTTTTGATGATGTCAGCATTTTCACCTTCTGTCACCAACGCCCATCCAATTGATGTTGTTCCTAAATCTAACCCTAAAATTGTTTTTGTTTCTTTATTCATGTGAATAGCCATTAAGTAGTCCTAAATTAATCAATTGATCATAGATTTTACTTCATCAAGTAGAAAAAGGTCGTTTTTCAGTATAAATACTGAAAATTCAATTTTATTTTCAAAATCCTTGGAAATGTAGAATAGAGAATGTATGTTTACTCCACAAATTGAAGCGAATCACAATAAGGATTATTCCGTTGTGAAAACATTAGGCTCCCTCGTCCTTATACGGGGGATTTTTTTTGCTCTATTTTTTTGTGAATAATAATAGCTTGAGCGTTAACTGTTCTTCTTACTGCTTATAATACGTCAACCCATGAATTTTCATGATCCATTGTCCAGTCTCGTCTTGGTACGGTTCTTTGTCGATTGTCAATGGATAGGAAGTAGAAGAACCAATTTTGATCATGGTCTCATCGGTATTCACAACCGCCCTTCCAGATTGTTGTGAAATACAATTACATAATCGGTCCCCACATTCGTCTTTGCACGTGTTGTTGAACAATCCATCACGTTTTTCAATGACCAATTCACTGCGAACAGTACTGTTGATGGTCGAATCTACAATCACAGCAGTTCGCCAGGTGCCTATAAAATCGGGATTGTAACTTGCTAATTTTTTATTGCAAGAAGTACCTGTGAAAACAACACCAACCACTAGCGCAATGACATACTTAATAAAACGAGGAGCTGAGGTCAAACGTGTCATAATACCTGTTAAGAGAGTTAAATATAAGGAGTTCGTTGCAACATACAATCAAATTCTGAAAAAGTAGTAACTTAATGTATAGATTCATGTGAAAGAGAACACAGATATTTAAATGTAAGTTTTCCTAACGAGTCGATTGATGTGTCATTTTATATTTATTGATGAATAATTTACCTACTTATACAACAAAACAAGAACGTTCACCATACAAATTGCAGTATTTTTTTGAAAGTGTTGGAACTAAATCAATTATCAAAGTAATTGAATATGCCGTAATCGATATTATTGGGAATAGATCAGTTTTTAATCTTGGATTTGGTGATTATGATGAAATTACTGGAACAGTACTTGACGATGTAACAAGTAATAATGGTGATATGTATACAGTTTTTAATACTGTCCTTACGACAATTCCTGAGTTCTTCTCTGTTTTTCCCAATGCTGTTATTATGGTTGGTGGTAGCGATAGTCACATTGAATTCCGAAATTCATGTAAGTTAACTTGCACAAAAAAATGCGATGATGATTGTAAGAATGGGAAAAGACGTATAAGAATCTATCGTTATTATGTAGATAGTAATTTTGAAGATTTATGTGTTGATTATATCTTTTTTGGTCGGAATAAAGATACGAGTAATACATTTGTTCAGTACATTCCGAATGTTGATTATGATGAAATTTTGGTGTATAAGAAAAATTAATTTACATTTACATATTCAATCCTTGAATATTGTTGTATACTCTTGTTTTAAAATGAGTTATGGATAAAAAACACACTTCCTTAAAGTTAAGTAAAGTACTTTCTACTTCTGAAAACACGAAGGTTAAGTTAGCTGTTGTATCAAATAAATTGAAGGGTACAGAATTATTTTCTAACAAAATAGAATCGGCTAGAAAATCATTAAGTGGTTTAAAATCACTCCCTATATAAACAGGTGTTAACGGAGAATACATCTTGGTGACTCGAATACATTTCGGGTCTTTTTTTTACTCATTTCTTTTCCAAAATTCGCTTAATATTTTCTAAATTCTGCTCAAAAATAGATTTCACCTTATACGCTCCCAAATAGGTTTTGAGTTCTGTGTAAAAGGAAGGATTGTGGTCATAAAAAAACAAGGTAAAGGTGAGCTTACAGCTGTTCTTGTCGATTCGTTCATACAATTGCTCTGAAGCCAAACCATCTGCTTGCATGGAGAAATCAATGAGGTTATACGTGATCAATTGTCGCCGTTTGTTCCGTTCCACAGCCGTTGTGCGCTCATCCCAGCGTTGTCCTTTTTCATCTGCATAGCAAAAACACCTGCGGGTTGAACCTACTGTACCGTCTGCAATTTTAGTGGCATTCAAGGGTTCAATGTGATCCACATAAACCGACCAGTTTTGTGCATTGTCGGAATTTCCTAAATAAGCAAAAACACTGTCAACTGGAGCGTTAATGATCACACTGTGTTGCACCAATTTATAAGAGAAGCCTTCCTGTTTACCATAAGGACTGAAAAAAACCGCAATCAACAAACCAATAATGAGAATGACGCACACATAAAAGATCCGTTTAACAAATTTAAGGGGAATAAAAGCCAATAGGGAATTTTTCATAGTGAAACAACAAGTGAAGTGTTTGTAGAAATACTGGACTAAAGTACGAAAGAATTGATTACCAATTTAAAGTCAAACTCAAGTTATTACTGTGATTGATGTAAGTATTATGAAATGTTTAGTAAGGTTTTCGGTCTATGCCAAACTTACCTTTGACTACAATTAATTCACCAATTAAAAAGAGTATGAAATTGAATAAGATTATTACCAGATCCAACAGAATTCAGATGCTATTGTTCGCAATAGGAATCAGTGCACTTTCACTTACCAGTTGTCAAAAATATGAAGATGGTCCCGCAATTAGCTTTAGAACCAGAGCAGAACGTGTTGCCAATACTTGGAAAGTTGATAATTACAAAGTGAATGGAACAGATTACACATCCTTGGTTACCAATTACACTGAAACCTTTACAAAAGGTGGTGGTTATTCCTATGAATGGGGAATTTTAGACGGAAGTGGGACGTGGAAATTTCAAAACAATGATGAAGAAATTGCACTCACAGGAATAGCTGATCAAAACGATCATACGCTAATTATTCTGAAACTCGAAGAAAAGGAATTTTGGTATTACTACATCGATGGTGATGACAAATATGAATATCACCTAATTGAAAAATAGAAACTGCTTTTTTGCCCGAATATTGGTTACATAGGAGGGGACTCAGTGCGCACAATGCGTACTGGGTTTTTTTTTATTTTTTCTTAGCTTGTAACTCAAACAATTCATCGCGCAAACGTGCCGCTTGAATGAAATCTAAGTCCTTCGCTGCTTTTTCCATTTGCTTGCGTTTGTGCGTAATGGCTTTATCCAATGCTTCAGGACTTTCATAAACCAATTGCGGTTCTGCAGCGATCAATAAATCCACCTCCTCTACTTGGTACAAATGTGCATTTGGATCACCATCTGCCACTTTAGTGGATTGCATGATTTTTTCCTTCGATTTATTCAATGCAGTTGGAACCAGTCCATGTTCTTCGTTGTATGCAATTTGCATGGCACGCCTGCGTTCGGTCTCTGAAATGGTTTTGCGCATCGATTCAGTCATGCGATCAGCGTACATAATTACACGTCCATTTACATTCCGGGCAGCGCGACCAACAGTTTGAACCAGTGATCGTTCATTGCGTAAGAATCCTTCTTTATCGGCATCAATGATCGCAACCAAACTCACTTCTGGTAAATCCAACCCTTCGCGGAGAAGATTTACACCAATGAGCACATCAAATGTACCTAAACGCAATTGACGTAAGATCTCAACGCGTTCTATCGTGTCCACTTCAGAGTGAATATACCTACACGGAATCCCCAATTTATCCAAGTACTTTTGCAATTCTTCTGCCATTCGCTTGGTCAATGTGGTCACTAATGTGCGTTCATTGCGTTCAATCCGCAAGTGTATTTCTTCGATAAGGTCATCAATCTGGTTTTCACTCGGTCTTACCTCAATAACTGGATCCAATAATCCTGTTGGGCGAATCAATTGTTCTACAACAACGCCTTCCGATTTTTCCAATTCATAATCAGCTGGTGTTGCGGAAACATAGACGACTTGATGAATGATGCTTTCAAATTCCTCAAACTTCAAAGGACGGTTATCCATAGCAGCCTGTAAGCGGAAACCAAAGTCTACCAAATTGATCTTTCGTGCGCGATCTCCACCATACATTGCGCGAATTTGTGGCATCGTCACGTGGCTTTCATCAATGATCATCATAAAATCATCTGGAAAATAATCCAATAAACAGAAGGGACGTGTTCCAGGTTCGCGTTGATCAAAATAGCGAGAATAATTTTCAATACCTGAGCAATATCCCAATTCACGCATCATTTCCAAATCGTAGGAAACACGTTCTTCCAATCGTTTCGCCTCCATGATCTTTCGTTCTTGCCGAAAATTCTCGACTTGAATGACCATGTCCTCCCCTATTTGATCAATGGCTCTTCGTGTTGTTTCCGGGCTAGAAACAAAAATATTGGCGGGATAAATATTGATTTCTTCGTAGCGATCTATTTCCGAATTTGTTTCGACATCAATGGCACGTATTTTTTCAATTTCATCTCCCCAGAATTCAACTCTTAAGGCATAATCTGTGTAGGCAAGGTAAATGTCAATGGTGTCACCTTTTACTCGAAAAGTCCCGCGTTTAAACTCTGTTTCGGTGCGTGAATAGAGGTTTTCAACCAAACGCAATAAAAATTTATTCCGCGAAACCAATTGTCCAACATGGATACTAATGATGGAATTTGCAAATTCATTCGGGTTTCCAATACCATAAATACACGAAACCGAAGAAACCACAATCACATCTTTTCTACCAGAAAGTAAGGTTGAAGTAGCAGATAAACGCAACTTTTCCAATTCATCGTTGATGGCAAGATCTTTTTCAATAAACGTATCAGTGATGGGCAAATAAGCTTCTGGTTGATAATAGTCGTAGTAACTCACAAAGTATTCCACCGCATTATTCGGGAAGAATTGTTTGAATTCACCATACAATTGTGCTGCAAGCGTTTTATTGTGCGAAAGAATCAATGTAGGTCGTTGAATCTCTTGAATGACATTCGCCATGGTGAAGGTTTTACCACTTCCAGTAACCCCCAATAAGGTTTGATGCTTGATTCCCTCGTTGATACCTTCAACAAGTTGTTTAATCGCTGTTGGCTGGTCGCCAGTAGGCTGAAAGTCTGAAGTAAGTTCAAAATCCATGAGAAACTGATGTAGACAAAGATACATATTAACCTGAATTCGACTTTAAATTTAGATTCAAAATTCAATTTTAAATGTGATAAACGAGGCGATTTTATGAGTGATAGCGGGCTATCATGAATGAAATCAATGAAGGATATCCCTTTTAAAATGAATAGCTTATTTATTGTTGCACCTATAAATACTCATCTTTTTCGCGAAAACGCCTTGAAATAACCCGTTATTACTTCGTCGCTTTCACTCAAATCTGAGTATTTATAGGCGTTCTGAACAAAATTTAAAGGCGAACTCAGGTTATTATTGGATTCGAATAGGATTTCATTCGTGCAATTTTGAAATCGAATAATAACGCTCTCCTAACACAATTCCGTCAACTATTCATTGATACTTACCATTTAAACAACGTTATCGATAATTGGAATCCTATTGCATTTTTTCAGATTAAATTTGTATCAATTAAATAATAAAACATGAATAAAAAATTACTATTTACGTGTCTCATCACGCTAATTTTATCCCACGTAACAATTGCTCAATCATTTGGTCCAGATGTGATCATCAATCCAGAAACAATTAACCAACGAAACGTTGAAGTTTCAGCGGCATTTAATGGCTGGTTGTTTTCTGCTTATACGACCGAAGATACAGGAACAAACACAGGTGGTTTTACTATTACCAAATCGATTGACGGTGGATATACTTGGACAACATTGTATTCCTTATCTTCAACGGGCAATCGTTATGAATCATTAGACCTGGTTGTTGCAGGGACTAACGAAAATGCGCTAACACTTTTTTTTACTGGTGTAAATCACAATTTAACGACTGGGAATTATACCGTTTTTATTGATAAATACAATGCAACAACAGGAAATTTTATTTCAAACGCTTACAACCTTCAAAAAGGAACCAATCGTGTGTATGATGTAGAAATTGCTTCGGATTATAAATTTCCAGCATTAGATGCTAGTCCATATTCAGTTGCATTGCTTTATTCTGCTTATAGTTCTACTTATGACTCGGTTGTTTCTATTGTTTCAATAGATGGAGGCGCAACTTTCGCAAACAGACAAACAGTTGCTACTACAGGATCTTATTTTAGAAATATAAGTTTAGACTATGGTCGAAGTCTTTCGGCAAGTAATGGTCGCTACTTTGCTGCATGGGAACGTTTACCTTCAGGAGTTGCCAGAACTGGAAATATTTATACTTCCCGCAATCTATCAACAGTTGATGGTTCTTGGATTACACCAGTAAATCTTGATTCTTTGAGTTCTACAATGATTGGTTTGTGCCGTAACCCACGTATTGCTGTAAGTCAGACTACAATTGATAATGATAGTGGATCTGTTTCATCTATTGTTACTGTTGATCGTGATTATGTAGGTGATGGTAGCGATTACGATATGCTTGGTTTCTATAACAAACGCGCACATTTCACCAATTTTTGGTACCGTTTTGATGTAGTAAACAGCGGTGAAAATGACATGATGTCAGATGTACTGTATGAGGATGTCAACCAAAAATTTCACATGGTATATTTTGATTCCACTGGTCAACACTTGAATTATATAACAAACGATCTAAACCTCATTACACCTAGTACTTGGGTTACTAGCCAACTAAGCATGAATGATTCAGCTGGATTAACAGAAATGCCAATGCCTCGCATCGTTTTTCGCCCTACCATTAACGAAATTGGTTTAGCTTGGTTGAATGAAGGAAATGGTGGAGCTGGTGTTGCCACATTTGATATCGAAAGTTTCCAATTTGCTGGTTTAGCGGAAGAAAATGCTGAATTCAACGCATTATTGTATCCCAATCCTGTGCAAACAAATTTGTTTATTGAGGTCGATGAAGCAGTTGCACAATTGCCAACAGAATTGGTCATCACTGATTTGAATGGTCGAATCGTTCGTACTTCTCAATTAGAA
>JAYSRF010000065.1:0-4863 GCA_043721195.1 Fluviicola sp.
ACTTCGCTGAACAAATGATGCATTTCGACACGCTAATTATCGACTTCACTGGACAAATTATGTACTTCGACACGCTAATGATCGACTTCGCGGAACAAATGATACATTACGACGCGCTAATGATCGACTTCGCTGAACAAATTATGCATTTCGACGCGCTAATGATGGACTTCGCTGAACAAATTATGTACTTCGACGCGCAAATTATGCACTCGGATGAACCGATGGTTTGCATCGACGGATCGATTGTTTGGTTCAATTAACAGGTGAAATGAATCGATAAAAGCATCTGGAAATTAGGTGAATAGATCGGATTCCGTTTATTCAGTCCTACCGACCATTTACACCAGCTATAGGCGTTTTAATCAACAGATAGATCAGTTTAAGTCTTTGGTTCTCCAATCAGTACAACTTTTTCACTAAAAAAGCATTTTAAGGGTAGTAACAATTTCAACCGAAAACATTGGGGCCCCGTGTTCATCGATTGAAACACTAAATCACATAAAAATGCAAGTAAAATTGGTAAACAAGCTCAATATGTACCAGGCTGTTCAGCTGGTATGTGATGAGCACCCGGATGCTTGGGAAACGATCCCCGCTTTTGGGCAAATCTATCAGTTGTTTGTCGAAAAATTAAGTTTCCTCAAGCAACAATCCTATCTGCATACCCATACTACAATTGGAGTACGCGAAGCCAAAGACATCGAGCGGACTTTGGTGGTAAAAAAAGCGCTAGTGATTGCCAGTGCTTTGCGTTCACTAGGTAGTTTGGTAAGTGATACCAAGCTGAATGCACAACTGCGGTTTTCGCATTCAAAGCTCATGCAGTGTAATGCAACCCGTTTGTTGCAATACCTGGATAGTATCACGAATGCTGCAACTGCACATATCGCGGAACTTCCTGATTATGGGATCACAGAATCCAAACTGGAAGAATTGCTGCTTCTGCGCAATCAGTTGGAACAAACCCTGCTGACAACACGCAACGCAATCGTTGTGCGAAGATCACTTTCCACAGAGTTGGAGATACTCACCCACGATATCGACCGACTTCTGAAGGTGAGCCTCGATCAATTGATGCAGGTCATTGGGAGCGATCATGCGGAGTTTCTCAGACAGTACCAAGCCGCACGTTTAGTGGTGGATCACAAAGGGAAATCGGGTAAACCGAAACCACCCCTATCACCCAACAACGAATGATGCAGCAGTGTAGAGAGGACGAGGGGAATCCCTTTTTCACATTAAGTGGAGAAGGGATTTTTTAGTAACCTCAGTTCGATTATAAATTTCAGTTCAGAATCCAATTAAAATTTGAAAGAAAAGGCGGTTAACAGTGCAAGTAGTTGTTCCCTGTGTAACCTTTATCACCAAGCGTCGCGTTTGTACTAGGTATATTCGCTCCAAATTCAACAATGAGTGTTATGAAAGATACCGTGCTTTACAACTGGAGTTTTCTCCGCATTATCCGTCTTGCTGTAGGTGGTTTTATCGCTTATGACGGTTTCCGTACACACGAATTTCTAATCATGACAATGGGACTTGTGTTCATGGGGTTGGCAGTCATGAATCTAGGTTGTTGCGGCGCTCAAGGTTGCGGTATACCTGCAAAAACTCCCCATTCTGATGAAACCCAAGAAGTGGATTACGAAGAAGTAAAGTAAAGGATTCATGTGTTAAAAGTACTGTTTAACCACGCATTTGAACCCTTTTTCGGTTGAAGTAAAAAAGAATGACTTTCCCTCCTACTTGAAATTTCGGTCTGATATCACAGCAAATCAATCTAGATCTAAGTATTTGGTAGCTGGAGAGTTAATCGTGATCATGGTGTCCAATGTATGTGTTGGGCCACCTGAATAATACACACATGATGCTTTTATACTATGAACCCCGTATGGCAATTTATATGTAACATGATCATAACCTGTAAATAGTTGATTGTCGATATAAACAGGAAACGACTTCCAGGTGGCAGTGTAAATAATAACGTCTGCACGCTGTGCTGAAACTTTAAATGTCTTCTCTGACGCTACATTCTTGCTCATTTCTTTTTTATTATCATATACCCTCACAGTGTACATGCCGTCTTCCCCAAGAACATTCAATGTTAATTGTGGCGCCTGACCTTTAACAACTGTATCTGAACCGCCATCAGGGTTGAGTATTTCCCATCGTTGATTCCGTTTGTTTGGTGAAAGATTTATCAAGTCTAACGTTTCTCCCGGAGCATATTCATATCTTTCTAAACGGAAATCTGACGAAGTTTTTTTGTGACACGCAGTAAAAGCAAATGCTATACAGACCACTATCGGTGCTATAGATTGGTGAGTTAATAAGTGATTCATATAAGGTTTTTTAAAAGTAGAAAATTATTGTTTTTTATTAGAATTTGAACCAAATGGACGTACTTATTTGGAAAGATAATTGTACTTAGCTCTACTTGATGTATTTAAGAGGTAGATTTTTTTCTAACTTCGTCAATAAAATCACTATCATGGGAAAACTTGGCGCATTTGAAGTACTAATCTTACTTTTAATTCCAGTACTACTCTTTTTATTCGGTTATTGGGTTGGCAAAATGGCTGGCAGAAATGCTGCAAATAAAGAATTTATGAATAGAAAACCTTAATTTGAAGGGAAATAAGGTTGCTTTATTGAATGTATTCTTGAAGAAATCGAACCTGTGCATGAAGTTTTGAAGAAAGAAAGCTAAAAGTGTTCCACATCGACGAATTAAAATCAATAAAAGACCTTATACAATCACAAGGTCTTCAATTAGTTATAAATGAGCTCAACTTTCAACCGGAAAATCCCTTTTCAATATTTCAATTGCCCTTAATGCGGCTACTTTATTAAGTCCCATGAGCGGTTGCGTGAAAACCACTTTTTCTCTGATACTTTTTGGTAGATCATGTAAGGAGGTATCATCATCAATAATAACATAGTGATCAACTTGTCCACTTTTTGATATCCAATTTAATAGTTCATCTTTTCTTGATAATAAATTGAGGTTATCATCTAGTTTATCTACTTTGGTAATGATTCCGCGGTTACTGAAAATCTCCTGCCATTTGTCTAACGAATAGGTTGATTTGTGAGATGTTGTCAAGACAATAGAAGCCCCAGTCTCAGAGATAATAGCTCTCAGATTACTTTCGGCATTTGGTATAAACTGATAAAAACCATCTGGATGAAATTCTACTTTCTTCCAAGGAGCCGCTTGAACCATTACACCATCTATGTCTAATAATATTAACATGTTGCAAATTTGAGTGTCATTTCAACATTACTCAATGACTTATTTCAAATTTCAATTGTTCCATGCATCCGTAGCCTTCCATTTGAATAAAATAAACAGCTGGATTAAGTTGGTGAATAATTGATTCCAGTTGCGGTTTAGGCAGAACACCATCCCAGATCATTTTGCCATCCGAACTAACAATTCGTGTGATTTCTATCGCTTCATCGTTACTAATAGAAAATTTTTCTACAACTGGATTTGGATAGAGTAACAGTTGATCATGGAAATTACGAATGCGAATACTATCCGTCCAACTACAGTTTCCGAATGTTTTTTCAACAGAAAATAATCCAATTTCATCAATGCTTTTTATATTCGATGTCGTACCATCACTCCAGATTATTGATTCACCAGGTTGCTGGTTAACTGTGAAAAGTTTTGGGAGCTCCTTTTCTGAACAGATCATAAGATCGTTCCCTAAATCTTCTGTCGGTGAAAATCCTTGAACCTTAATGTAATCACGGAATACGCAATCTTCTGATTGAATATCAACCCAATAAGTATGAGTGCCATTTCCTGGGACTGAGATCGATGAATTCGTTGAGCCATTATTCCATGTATAGGTAGCATCTTGCTTAAAAGCATCAATAACATAGGTATTCGGCTCACACAATAGGGTGTCTGGATGATCAATGAAATCAGGACAAGCCGTTATTGAAATATCATCAACGTACATTACGATACGCTCATTATGGGTGAAATAATCCGTGTAAACGGGGTAAAGTGTTATGGTAGAATCAACTTTAAATGCACCAATTGCAAAATATTTTTCGCTTCCTGTTGCAGTGTAATACCCGGTGATAGTACTCCAACTAGTCGCATTATCCATAGGCTGTCCTATAGGATTCCTAACTTGTGGAATTGCAGTTTTAAATTGTTCGTTTATAGAATTAGTTGAAGGGTTGAATGGATTTGAAAAAAAGGCTACACCAAAATCATCAGTTGTATGATCGGCGGCATCACATAAACTATATTTCAAACTTACTTTATAGGTTGTTCCAGCAGTCATTTCCCCAGGGCTAAAGGGTTGGTAGATATATTCCTGCCAATTTCCATCACCATGAAACACACGGATTCCAGCATAACAATTTCCTGATGCGGGTTCTGTTATACCTTCTGTTGTAAATGGTATTTGCCCTGCACAATAATGGTCAACTGTACCACATTCATACCAATTTAAATTGGTGTTTTCAAATCCACCATAATCGACAAGATTCTGTGAAATTGAAAGAAAGGGAATGAAATAAAACAAGGCTAGTGTTAGTCCAGGATGCATTGTAAATGGTTTTCTCAAATTTAGTTGTTTTAGTTGAAATAAATGAGAACATCCTAACATTTGTATGGATACCATTTGTTTAATGGAACAGCCTTAAAAACCTTCCAAATACTTACCTTTGCACTTTATCTGACAACCCTTTAATTGAATGAAATACCTTTCGCTTTTTTGTTTTCTACTTGTTTGTACGTCTTCTCTATTCTCCCAAACGGATCTAACAGGGTTTGAAAAGTATCACACACCTTATGAACAGGAAATTCTTTCAAATAAGAAGTCAACACATTTGGAG
>JAYSRF010000066.1:0-1949 GCA_043721195.1 Fluviicola sp.
TTTTCAACTTAGAAGGCGACCTTTTTTTATGCCCTATAAGATGAAACGAACATACGTAGCTTCCGATTTTAAATGTGATGAATGGTCTAAAGTAGAACATTACTTAACCGACTTAACAAATAGAATCTTTACCACTGAAGGAGATTTTCTTCAATGGCTTAAAGACAAAAGTGAATTTGAAGCCGTATTGGAAGAAGATATGGCTTGGCGTTACATCCGCATGACGATTGATACAACAGATGCTGAGAAAAGTGAAGCATACCGTTTTTTTGTAACAGAAATTCAACCACAACTCTCTCCATTTGAAGATCAGTTGAATCGGAAAATGATGGACGCTCCTTGGATAGATGCACTTTCCAAAGATGAGGCCTATTCTATTTATTTCCGCTCTGTAAAAACTGCGTTGGAATTGTTCCGTGAAGAAAATATTGCGATTGAAACAGAAATCAATACGTTCAGTCAAGAATACGGAGCCATTACAGGGCAACAAACTATTAATTACGACGGGAAAACTCTCACCATGCCACAAGCAGCTGTTTGGTTGAAAAATCCCGATGAGTCGATTCGACAAACAGTATTCCAATTGATCGCTGAACGACGTAATGAAGACCGTGAAAAACTGGATGAATTATTTACCAAATTGGTGCGATTGCGTCATCAAGTTGCCATTAATGCAGGATGTTCTGATTTCCGTGAATACAAATTCAAAGCGCTTGGTCGATTTGATTATTCCGTTGATGATTGTTTAAATTTCCACGAATCAATTGCTGAATTGATTGTTCCAATGGTGAAGAAAATGAACCAAGAACAAGCACGTTTATTGGGGAAAGATTTGTTGAAACCGTGGGATACAGAAGTTGATCCTACTGGAAAACAACCACTTCACCCATTTGAAGGCGGAGAGGAATTGTTAGCTGGCTCCATTGATATGTTTAATGAACTAGATAACTACTTTGGTGATTGTCTTACAATTATGGGGAAAGAAGGATACTTGGATTTAGATTCAAAACAAGGAAAAGCGCCAGGTGGTTACAATTATCCACTCTACGAAAGTGGAATTCCCTTCATCTTCATGAATGCAGCAGGTGCGCATCGTGATGTAGTTACGATGGTTCATGAAGGCGGTCATGCAGTTCATTCATTTTTAAGTCGTGACTTGGAATTGACAGGTTTCAAATCATTGCCTTCAGAAGTTGCTGAATTGGCTTCTATGTCAATGGAATTATTGACGATGGATCAATGGAATCGGTTTTATAGTAATGCCGATGATTTAAAGCGTTCGAAAAAAGAACAATTAGAATCAATTTTAAAAGTACTTCCTTGGATTGCAACAATTGACGCTTTTCAACACTGGATTTACACCAATCCAACGCATACAACTGAAGAAAGAACAGCTTACTGGCTTGAACTAGGCAAACGTTATGGAACGGGAATGGTTGATTACACCGATTACGAATACGCCAAAGAATCAAGCTGGCATCGTCAATTACATTTATTTGAAGTTCCTTTTTATTACATCGAATATGGAATTGCACAATTAGGTGCTTTGGGTGTTTGGCGAAATTTTAAACTGGATCCTAAAACGGCACTTGCAGACTATAAAAAAGCATTAGCTCTTGGCTATACCAAATCGATTCCTGCTATTTATAAAACGGCTGGTCTTCAATTCGATTTTTCAAAAGTGACTGTTGCTGAATTAACTGAATTTGTTGAGACAGAATTGAGCACTCTTTAATTTGGTTCTAGTACGAATGGTATAAATACCATGTATTCGACTGTTTCTATGGTTGAAATTAGTTGGTTTTAACCCGGTTTTCTTGATTTATTATCCAATTTGTGTTTCGTTGTTAACCACTCCCTAGAACACAATACATTTTTTTTGCTCAAATGTGGTAATGAAAGATGCTATTTTTATGTTTTGCATATATCATTATGCTTCTTTATCACAA
>JAYSRF010000067.1:0-1935 GCA_043721195.1 Fluviicola sp.
CAACTTATTGTCAGACATTCTTGCTGATACTGATCCTCAATTTTTAACATGGGCGTTGGATCAAGCTGCTCGTTGGAAGAATACTTTTCAATTACCGAATATTCAACATATTCATGGAACGAATGACCGCATTTTGCCAATTCGTTCAGTGAAGAATGCAACTGCAATTCAAGGTGCCGGACATTTTATGACCGTTAATCGAGCCAAAGAGATCAATTTGCTGTTGAAGGAAATGATCGATTCTACCATTGAAAATTAGGTGTTAAATCAATGCCTCCAAAAACGCGCTTTCTTGTTCATGCTCCAATGCCTTTAAATAAGCTGAACCCACAATAGCACCATCACATTGCTCAAATGCCTGTTCTTTTTTTGCTTTTGAGTCTATTCCAAATCCTAGAAAAAGTGGCGTTGTTCCGCAAACTGATTTTAAATCCGCATAGCGTTCTTGCATTTGGGAATCAATGGTATAGCTGTTTCCTGTAATGCTGTTTTGACCAACCAAGTAGACAAAGCTGTTGGAACAAACGTTCGCAATGCGTTTCACACGTTCGTCTGGTGTTTTGGGTGTTATTAAGAACGTTACAGGTACGTTGAAAGATGAAAAAATGGAAGCGTATTTTGTCTCAAATAATTCCACAGAAAGATCTGGTAAAATAACAGAAGCAATCTTCAATTCTTGGCATTTTCCTAAAAAATTACCGAGATTGTATTGCAAAACGGGATTGAGATAGCCCATCAAAACGATTGGAATGGTTAGCTGATCACGCACCGAAGCAAGTTGACGAAAGAGTAAGTCCAATTGCATGCCATTTTCTAAAGCAATAGAACTGGTATATTGAATGACTGGTCCGTCTGCCATTGGATCTGAAAACGGAATGCCGATTTCAATGAAATCAACGCCTTGTGCCTGTAAAAAAAGCAGTTGTTCTGGTAAACTTTCCAACTTTGGAAAACCTGCGGTTACAAATACACTGACTTGTTTGTGTTGTTTTATAAATGGGTTCATTTTTTATAATTGAAAATGTAAAATGTAAAATCAGCTTTAAAGTGTCAATGTTTGCTGATAGGTATTCATGTCTTTATCGCCTCTTCCAGAGAGATTAATCACCACACAGTCGGTTGTTGTTAGTGGTAGGTATTTTAATGATGCTAATGCGTGGGCGCTTTCCAATGCTGGAATTATTCCTTCCAAACGTGAACATTCCAGCGCAGCTTCCAGTGCTTCTTCATCTGAAATGGAAATCGTTTGAGTTCTGCCTACAGAAATGGTATGCGCATGGATTGGACCAATTCCAGGGTAATCCAATCCAGCAGAAATGGAGTGCGGTTCAATAACTTGACCATCTGAATCTTGCATCAATAAGGTTAAACTGCCATGTAATACACCCGCTGTACCCAAGATAGAGGTTGCGGCAGATTTTCCAGAATACAATCCCAATCCCGCAGCTTCAACGGCAATCAATTCCACTTCCGGCTGATCATAAAATGTGTAAAAAGCACCTGCTGCATTACTTCCACCTCCCACACATGCAATTACTTTTGTTGGAGTTGTCTTTCCTGTTTTTGCCAGTAGTTGTTGCTCGATTTCTTTTGAAATAACCGATTGAAAATACGCCACCATTTCAGGGTACGGATGTGGGCCAACAACGCTTCCAATTAAATAGTACGACTCAGGGTGATTGATCCAGTGTCGAATAGCTTCATTGGTAGCATCTTTGAGTGTTTTACTTCCTGATGTTGCTGGAACCACTGTTGCTCCTAACATTTTCATCCGTTGCACATTAGGGGCTTGTCGTTCAATGTCTTTTTCGCCCATGTAAACCATACAATTTAATCCAATTAATGCACAAACGGTTGCGGTTGCTACACCATGTTGACCTGCTCCCGTTTCTGCAATAATGTCGGTTTTACCCATGTGTAATGCAAGTAGGATTT
>JAYSRF010000068.1:0-13308 GCA_043721195.1 Fluviicola sp.
ATGTGATTGCAGGTAAGTCAATCAACATTATCCGACCATTTACAGGAAAAGGAATCTTGGTTTGGGGTGCTCGTACATTGGCAGGAAATGATAATGAATGGCGTTATATTCCAGTTCGTCGTTTTTACATCATGGCGGAAGAATCTATCCGAAAAGCAACAGAACAATTTGTTTTTGAACCGAATGATGCCAATACATGGGTACGTTTGCGTGCAATGATTGAAAACTTTTTGACATTGCAATGGAGAGCTGGTGCACTTGCAGGTGCTAAACCAGATCAAGCATTTTTTGTACGTGTTGGATTGGGAGAAACCATGACATCTCAAGATATTTTGGAAGGAAGAATGAATATTGAAATTGGAATGGCGGTTGTACGTCCAGCTGAATTCATCATTTTGAAATTCTCTCACAAAATGCAAGAAGCATAATCATTAATCGAATCATTAAAAGAATAAATTATGAGTTATCCATTATCAAAGTTTCACTTCTCTGTTGAATGGGAAGGAACTGGAAAAAAAATAGGTTTTACGGAAGTTTCTGGATTAGATATAGAAACAGAAGTAATTGAATACCGCCATGGTGCTAGTCCTGAGTATAGCAAAACAAAAATGCCAGGAATGCAAAAATTTTCAAATATCACATTGAAACGTGGAACTTTTAAAGGTGACGCTGCTGCTTACGAATGGTGGAATACTGTTAAGCTAAATACCATTGAACGCAGAAGTGTAACCATTAAATTACTGGATGAGAATCATAAACCAGTGATTACTTGGAAAATACAGAATGCTTGGCCTATTAAAGTTCAATCAACTGATTTGAAAGCTGATGGAAATGAAGTAGCTATTGAATCTATGGAATTGGTTCATGAAGGTTTAACCATTCAAAACGGTTAGTCATGGCTGATTACACTCCACCAGTAGGATTTCATTTTTTGGTTGAATTTGAATCTATGAAAACCAATAAGAATGATAACTATTTCCAAAATGTATCTGGTTTGTCGGTTGACATCGAAACAGAGGAAGTTGCAGTGGGGGGTGAAAATCGTTTTAAACATAAACTTCCCGTGAGGACTAAGTATCCAAACTTAGTCCTCAAAAGGGGAATGTTAGTGAATTCTGATTTAATTGAATGGTGTAGAAAAGCCATTGAGGAGTTTGAGTTCAAACCTACCAATATGACCATTAAGCTTTTAAACGAAAAGCACAAACCGCTGAAAGTTTGGAATATCGTTCATGCTTATCCGGTTAAATGGAATGTGGATGAATTCAATGCAATGGAAAGCAAATTAGTGCTGGAAACTGTTGAACTCTGTTACAATTATTTTACAATAAAAAACAAGTAACTCCTAAGTTATGCCTATAGAAATTAAGGAATTGCACATTAAGATTAATGTGAAAGAGGGTGCTAATGCTTCATCTGGAGGTGGAGAGTCTTCAAACGAGGATACCACTGCTCAATGCATTGAACAAGTAATGGAAGTACTTAAACAACAAAAAGAACGCTAAATACTCAAATCATGGATACAGGTAAACTTACAAAACTTAAAATTCAGGCTTATAGTGATAAAAAATTCGCTAATGCAATTAAAGGTAGTGAGTTCATAACTGAAATGAATCCTGAAAAATACACTTACCATTATAAAATAGAACTAGATAAGAAACAAGCATCAGGAACAAGTGATGCGGCCGCAAAATTTTCAAAAAAGCTTCCAGAAGAACTCGAGTTGGAGTTTTTATTTGATCGAACGGGTGTTTTAGCTAGTTCTCCCGCAACCGAAAATGGGATTGATGATGATTTGAAAAAATTTAAAGATGTTATTCTAAAATACAATGGTGATGAGCATAAACCAAATTATATAGCAATTTTTTGGGGAAGTCTGTTGTTCAAAGGATCGATGACAGATATGAGCATCGAATATAAACTATTCAAACCCAATGGTGCTCCAATACGAGCTGTAGCAAAAGTTAAGTTTACTGGATTTGTAGATGATAATTTACGTGTTTCCAAAGAGAATAATCAATCGCCTGATTTAACACATTACAGAACGGTGCAAGAAGGTGATACCCTTCCGCTCATGACGTATCGTATTTATGGTGATTCAAAATATTACTTGGAAGTAGCAAAAGTAAATCAACTTCCAAATTTTAGAAAATTAACAGCTGGACAACAAATTTTATTTCCTCCTATTCAAAAACAATCCTAAGAAATGAGTAACAATAGTGGTGTCATCGATACGGGCGAAAGCGCAGATTTGGTCACTTTCAAAGTGCTTATCGAGGGAGAAGAATTGTCTAAACTTTACCCTGTTGTAAGCATGGCAATTACAAAGGAGGTGAATAGAATTCCTACTGCTCAATTAATCATTACGGATGGTGAAGCTTCTACTCGTGACTTTAAGTTGAGTAATGAAGATATGCTGATTCCAGGTAAAAAAATTGAAATTTCTGCTGGTTATCATTCAAAGGAAGAATCTATTTTTAAAGGGATCATCATCAAACATTCCATAAAAATTAGAGGCGGAACTTCCTTACTCATAATAGAATGTAAAGATGAGGCGGTGAAGTTAACTGTAGGTAGAAAAAGCAGTTATTATTACGATAGTAAAGACAGTGATATCTTTGATGAAATCATTGGAAAATATAGTTTAAAAACCGATTTAGAGGCAACGAAATTCACTCATAAAGAATTAGTTCAATACAATGCTTCTGACTGGGACTTCATTGTATCGAGGGCACAAGCAAATGGTAAATTATGCTTTGTCAATGATGGGAAAATCAGTATCAAAAAACCAGATTTAGGCCAAAAAGAACTGGAAACAATCACTTTCGGTGCAACCATGTTGGATTTTGATGCTGAAATAGATGCTAGAAATCAAATCAAAAAAGCATCTTCTTTCACATGGAATCCTGGCGATCAGGAATTGGTCGATTCTGAAGGAGCTGATCCTGGAGTGAGTTTAAATGGCAATCTAACTTCCAGCGCATTAGCGGATGTTATTGGGCTTGAAAACCTCGACTTACGCCACGGAGGAAACATAAGTTCTGAGTTGATGCAGGGTTGGGCAGATGCCACGATGTTGTTTCAACAATTGTCAAAAGTGAGGGGCCGTGTGAAATTTCAAGGAATTCCAAAAGTTTTGCCGAATACGATTCTTAAGTTAGAAGGTGTTGGTGATCGTTTCAATGGTAAAGTTTATGTTACGGGCGTTTTTCACTCTATATCAGGAGGTAACTGGACATCAGATGTACAATTTGGACTTAATCCAGAATGGTTTTCTGAAACCTATGATATTCACACTACACCCGCTTCTGGGTTGCTCCCTTCCATCAAAGGCTTGCACATTGGAGTGGTTGCACAATTAGAAGAAGACCCAGATGGGGAAGATCGAATTCTAGTTAAAATTCCCATTATCAACAGCGATGAGCAAGGAATTTGGTGTAGAGTTAGTAGCCTTGATGCAGGAGATAAGCGAGGTTCATTTTTTAGACCAGAACTGGAAGATGAAGTAATCATTGGTTTTATTAATGAAGATCCAAATCAAGCAGTTGTTTTAGGAATGCTAAATAGCAGCGCAAAGCCAGCCCCGATTGTTGCTAGTGATGATAACCATGAAAAAGGTTTTGTTACACGAAGTGAAATGAAACTCATGTTCAATGATGATAAAAAATCTGTCACGATTGAAACTCCTGCGGGAAAGATTTTCACGATGGATGAAGACAAAGGTGTAATTACATTGGAAGATGAACACAAAAATGTCATTACAATGGATGACAAAGGAATTTCAATAGAAAGTAAGGGAGAAATAAGCATAAAAGCAACAAAAGACCTCAAATTGGAAGGCATGAATATCAATATTAAAGCAAGTGCTCAGTTAAAGGCTGAAGGTTCTGCTGGGGCCGAATTGTCTTCTAGTGCAGTGGCTGTTTTAAAAGGTTCAATTGTTCAAATAAACTAATAAATTATGGGGAAACCTGCTGCTCGAATTGGTGATTTTCATGTTTGCCCAATGTTTACAGGGCCAGTACCTCATGTTGGCGGACCAATATTACCTCCTGGAAGTCCAACTGTTTTGATAGGCGGAATGCCTGCTGCTTTACTTGGAGATATGTGCGTGTGTGTTGGACCACCAGATTCGATTATTCTTGGTTCTACAACAGTATTGATTGGAGGAAAACCGGCGGCAAGAATGGGGGACTCAACAGCACACGGAGGAACCATAGTAGCGGGTTTGCCAACCGTATTAATTGGATGAAATTATGACAGAATTTAACTCATTTTTAGGAACCGGATGGAGTTTTCCACCAGTTTTTGACACTCAACTTAAAGGCGTTAAAACCAGTTCAGATGAACAGGATATTGAAGAAAGTTTAAAAATTTTACTTTCTACTCGTTTGGGTGAACGAATAATGGAACCTGGGTATGGTTGTAATTTAGAAGATTTGCTGTTTAGCCCATTGGACTTGACCCTTGAAACGTTTGTTAAGGATCAAATTGAAACAGCAATCTTGTACCATGAGCCAAGGATTGATCCCAAAAAGATTGATTTAACTGAAAGTAACAGTTTAGAAGGGCAATTGCTCATACTTATTGAATACACAATACGAGCAACGAACTCTAGAAAGAATATGGTATTCCCTTTTTATAGAGGTGAAGGATCTGAAATTTAACGACTTATACGAATCGCGCTATGGCAACTAATGAAAACAAGTATTTAAGTGTATTGCTTCGTAACGGGACAGATCAACTGGAACGAAAGGAAGCGAAACTACAGCCTGATTCTGTTCAGTTACAAGGATTTGAATTAAAAGAATGGATGCAGTTTGCACGATCTTTTGCTGAAAAAGTGAATTACTTTTCGATTGAAGATGAAACGGTAGCAACAACAAATTGGGAGAAATTCTTCACTAACGAAGGGGATATACAAGAATTAATCGATCAGATAAATGAGGAGCCAGATGGCAATTTAACACCACATCTCACTTTATTTATTTGCTTTTTGCAACTGATGAAGTTACCTTCAAATCGATTAAACAAATTAACGAAACGTCATCTCGATTTCTATTACAAAGACATTCTGCAAGTCTCAAAACTTCCAGCAACTGAGGATAAGGCTTATATTCTATTTCAACTTGCTAAAAATGTCTCAAGTTATTTGATTGAAGAATCAACCGAATTGGATAGTGGAAAAGATGCTTTGGGCAAAAAAAGAGTTTATGTGGTTGATGAAGAAATGGTTGCTTCTAAGACTTCTGTAGCTCAAATTAAAAATATTTACAACGAGCATAATATTGTACAAGACGCTATCTTGTCGAATGAAGAACGATTTTGTATTAAAGCAGCTCCTATTGCAAATTCAAGTGATGGGATTGGAGGAGAATTGAGTGAGGAAGCACCTACAT
This sequence comes from Fluviicola sp., assembly GCA_043721195.1. Taxonomy (GTDB): domain Bacteria; phylum Bacteroidota; class Bacteroidia; order Flavobacteriales_D; family Crocinitomicaceae; genus Fluviicola. The sequence goes on from JAYSRF010000068.1 coordinate 5,400, forward strand.
GGTATCCTTTTGGTTATTATACACATTCCAAAGAAATCGGAGATGTATCTGATTCGAAGCAAGAGGAATTAAAAGGGAAAGCCGTTTTACCAGATGCTAAATTAGGTTTTGCAATTGCATCATCTGTACTGCGGTTGTCAGAAGGTATACGAACGATTTCTGTTTTATTTCATTTTAAGCAACCAATCACAACAACGATCACCAGTACTATCCTCTCAGATGCAATGGACATCTACTTAACAGGAGAGAAGAAGTGGATAGGTCCGTATAAATTGGTACAAACTGCGGATACTTATATTGCCACTGACACAATGCAATTGACACTTGTTTTGCAACCAGAGAATGATAAAGTAGAGGATTATGTACCTGAATTTCATGGTGAGCAGTATGATGCAACATCACCTATCATTCGTTTTGTTTTGAAAACAGATACAAAAGAGCGGTATTCAGTTTACAGTTCTTTTGCAGAGAAGCAAGAGATCACATCGGTTGATATTACGGTAAATGTTCAAGGAATGAAGAAGCTTGTTTTAGATAGCGATACAGCTGTTTTAAACGAGAAAAAACCCTATTATCCATTTACAACACAACCAGTAAAAGGTTCGTCATTTTCCATCTATAACCAAGAAGTTTTCGATAAACGATGGACTGATATCAAGGTGAATATTCAGTGGAAGAATACACCTGAGAGTTTTGCGTCTTTGTACACAGCTTATGAGTCATCATTAGCGAAGAATGTATCAGCCAGTAGCTATCATTTGATGTTCAATAAATATGAGTTTACTGAATTACCTCAAAAGTATTCAAAATACGGAATACTATTACCTTATTTTGATTTTAAACCAGACAATGGAAATTACAAGGCAATTGTTAAAAATGATGATTATTTCAAAGCCAATTCCCAAATTTATTTAAAAGAAAAGTGGGTATCAGAAGAAGCACTCATTACACTTTTTAACAAAGTAACTAATGTGACTGATGATGTTGCTTTTGAAACAAATTTTCAGGTAAGTAGAATAGGTAATCAAATCGGTGATACGAGTGCTATTCGATTGGTATTAGAACAATCATTTTTACATGAACTTTATCCACGGTTATATGCTGTTGCAATTTCAGATACGACAGGTAAATCGCTTATTCCAAATGAACCGTATACACCTTTTGCTGAAAGTACAACGTTAGAATATACAGCCGTTGATTCGTTGAATTTAGCTGTAATTGAAGATGCGAAAATTGATCATTTTGAGGCGCGCACTGCCCGATTGTTTCATGAACACCCATTTGGGCAATCTGAAGAGCATGTTTACCTTAAAAAATTCTATAAATCAAGTACAAAAGAATGTTTTGTTTTTCCAACTTATTGTAAAGGTGGAGAAATGTATATTGGATTAGAGAATGCAAAAAATTTAGATCTTATTTCCCTGTATATAAAAGTTGCTGAAGGAACTGAAAACCCTTTAGCAAAACCATTTGTTGGTAACCAAAAGATTCAGTGGGAAATACTTTGTAACAACGTTTGGCAATCACTCGATTCTTCTTTGATGATTGCAAATGAAACGGATAATTTATTGGTTTCGGGACGCATTAAGTTTACAATACCAGCCGAAGCAACGCTAACAAACACCTTGTTACCAACGGGTCTCTTTTGGATTCGGGCGAAGATGTTTAAACGCTACGATGCAGTTTGTCAATTGCATGGAATTCATGCGCAAGCTGTGGAGGTTCAGTTTGATAATAGAGAAAATGATTTATCTCATCTTGAAAAAGGATTACCGAAGGAAACGATAGCCAAATTGGTAGAACGTGTTTCACAAGTTAAAAGTGTATCCCAACCTTATGCTTCATTCGGTGGTGTTCCAGAGGAATCAGATTCACTTTATTACCGAAGAGTAAGCGAGCGCTTAAGACATAAAAACAGAGCCATTACGTTATGGGATTATGAGCATTTAACACTGCAGCAATTTCCAGAGGTTTACAAAGTAAAATGCTTAAATCACACCTGTGAAGAAGATTATACTACACCTGGGAGCGTTACAATTGTTGTCATTCCAGATACAGTAAATAAAACGGTGTTCGATATTTATCAGCCAAGAGTAAGTAGAGGCTTATTGAATAAAATCAGTGCTTATTTGAGCGAGTTAAATTCAATGCAGATTGATTTACATGTGATAAATCCTAACTACGAAGAGGTGAGAATAGAAGTTGGTGCGAAATTTCACCCCGGACTAGATGAAAATTATTACCGAAAACAATTGCAAGTGGATATTATTAAGTACTTATCGCCTTGGGCATTTGAAAGTACGAAAGAAGTGTCTTTTGGAGTTGAATTTAATCGCAGTTCCCTGGTTTATTACATTGAACAATTGAACTATTTAGATTACATCGATGGGTTGGCAATTTATAAAAATGGAGACCTGCAAACGTCAACTTGTTCGCCTTCTAATCCCAAATCGATTTTAGTATCTGCGAAAGAACATAAGATTCTTCCAGTTACTGATCATTGTGTTACAAAAGAAATAGAAAATCCAGAAACATGTCGACTTTAAAAACAAATACTACTATTCCTAAAGTTGTTTCTTCACAAGATGACTTGGACTTTTATTTTTTAAAAAAAATCGGAATAGAATACATTGAGTCCCTTGGAGGAAATCTTTGGACAGATTATAATACGCATGATCCTGGAATTACGATCTTGGACATGCTCTGTTATACAATTTCTGATTTAGGGAATAGAATAGAATTACCAATTGAACACATTCTATCTAAACAAGATGGTTCAGGGTTTGATAGTCAGTTCTATACAGCGCAAGAAATTTTACCGAATCGTGCTACTACAGCTTTGGATTACCGCAAATTATTCATCAATATTGATGGTGTTCGCAATTGTTGGTTAAGAAAGCATACCCGAAAAGTGTATGTCGATTGTAAACACGATATTTTGTCCTACAATTCGAATGCTTATCCTGGATTATTGCCTCAGTATAAGCGTGAATTTGAAATGAAAGGATTGTATGATTTGCTTGTTGATTTTGATATTTCAGATGAATTGATAAAAGACTCTCCAGAATACCTTGCAGAGATCGTTTTGATAAAAAATAAGATCAGGGAATGTTATCAAGCAAACAGAAATTTGTGCGAAGATTTAATCAATATTATTGAAATAAAGGAACAACCCTTTTCTATCTGTGCAAAAATTGAAGTTGAGAAGGAAGCAATTGAAGAGCAAGTACATGCAAAAGTATTGTTTGAAATTCAAAAATATTTTTCGCCTCAAGTAGCCTTTTACTCGCTCAAACAAATGCTTAAGAAAAAGTATGATACTACCGAAATATTTGATGGACCGCTTTTAGAATATAGTTATACAGAAGGAAGCGAAACGTTTTCAGGGATTCATTTTATTGACACCAATGAATTGCGGAATTCTTCCTTAAGAACACAAATCAGACTTTCCGATATCATGAATATCATTTCATCCATAGATGGGGTGAAGGAGATTATTGATATAACAATTGGTAAATGTGATGGTACTGATTCAGATGAGTGGGTGCTATGTGTAAACGATGGAATGAGACCAGTCATTTGCGATAAAAGTGTTTTTAATTATACCAAAGATGTATTGCCTTTAATCGTTAGTCAATCAAAAGTGGATACTTATTTGGACGAATTACAAGCGCAGTTCCAAATGAATCGTAGAAAAACAATTGGTGGTGGTTTGGATTTGCCTGAAGGGAAATATTTGGATACAGATTGGTATACCACCATGCAAAATGATTTTCCAGACACCTATGGTATAGGAATTTATGGCTTGCCTTCAACAGCAACGATTGAACGGAAATCACAAGCAAAACAACTCAAAGCTTACTTATTGTTTTTCGATCAAATTTTGGCGTCTTACTTTGCGCAACTTGGAGTTGTAAAGGATTTGTTAGCCATTGATGGTCAATTAAAACGAACCTACTATACACAAGCTGTAAAGGATCTTCAAGGGTTTGATGATTTGGTTGATGTATTAGTCGAATACCCTACGAATGACGATTTGTTATTATCAGAAAACCTCTTTGGGGATCTTGATAATATTAACGAACGCCGTAATCAATTGTTGGATCATTTGATTGCACGATTTGCTGAGAAGTTTAGTGAGTATACTTTTTTAATGAATTCAATATACGGTTCTGCATCTACTGAATTGATTGTAACGGCAAAACAAAGCTTTCTGAATGATTATGTGAACATTAGTTCGAATAGAGGCGGCGCTTTTAACTATTACAAACAACTCCCTAGTAATTTATGGGATACAGATAATGTTTCTGGTTCAGAAGAACGAATTGCAAGACTAGTAGGATTTAAGGGAAAGGATTTTTGGAGAAGAAATGTATCCAATTCGTATGTAGAAATTTATAGTGTTGTCATTCTTACACAAACCTTTTATCGTTGGAGAATCCGAGATGTTGCTTCAAACATTATTCTCTCCTCAACAGTTGATTTCACGAATAGATCCAAGGCATCAGTTGATTTGAATTTAGCGGTATTGATGATTATTCAGACGAAAGAAGCTGATATTGAAAACCTCTACAATGCCAATGGATTTGCTGATGGTGTTCCTGTAGGTAATCTACTGATCAAAAAATCAATTACCAATGAATGGACATTTGATGTACTGAATTTGGAATCATTAACGCCAAGTTTTGTTATTGCGAAACATTTAACAACGTATGTCGATGCCTTGCCCGTGACAGGTGCAGAGTTATTGAAAGATGCAATGCTCGCAATCATTGAGTTTATGAAATTTGTCTTCTCAGAGGAAGGTATTTTCATTGTTGAACACATGTTGTTGCGCCCAGATGTAACGAATGACTCGGTGAATTCAGATCAATTTATGTCTGTAGAACTAGATGATTGTGTCAATTGTGCGTGTATCGATCCGTATTCGTATCGTGTGAGTGTTGTATTACCTGGCTATACCAATCGATTTGCAAATATGAATTTCCGTGATTTTATGGAAAATCTCATTCGAGAAGAATTACCTGCTCATATTTTACCTAAAATCTGCTGGGTAGGGGAACGAAAAGGTCAAGTAGGTGATGGTGAAAATGAACTAGTAACGTTTGAGACTACATATAAAGAATTTCTGATAAAAAGAACAAATTCAGAACAAGCACAGCATGCTACATCATTAATAGATTTCATTGATGCTTTGGAAAGTTTGCATTCAATTTACCCTTATGGGCAACTATATGATTGTGAAAGCGAAGACATTAATGGTAAAATTATCTTAGGAAGAACCAATTTAGGAACACTATAAACAACGAATTATGGCATCGAAACTAAAACTAACGGATATAACAACATCGTATCATTCTTTTGTTAAAGATCAGGTTTTAACTGAAACACAACTCAATGAATTTCTTGATTATTTTGATGATCAAGATCGACTAACACGCATAAGTTTAAGTGGAGTCGGTATTGTTTGTGGTTTTGAACCTCGAATTGAATCGTATCTAGATAACGATTCACAACCTCAGGAAAAATTAATCATCAAGCAAGGTTGTGGAGTTACTACTGATGGTGATTTGATACACTTGCGCAAAAAAGGAATTGATGACCCATTAAAGAAAAGCATCGATTTGGTTGAAATGCCGTATACGAATTACAAGATTTTCACGGATGATAATGCGAAGTATGCTCCATTTTTTGATATCAATGCTGTTCAGTTGCCAATATGGGAAGCAATTACAGAGGATGAAGTTACGAATGTAGTCACTGAACCACCTTTGAAAACACTTGTTGGGTTGCATGATATGGTTGCATTGCTCTATTTGGAGTGTTTTCCAGATACGAATAATTTATGTGATGAATTATCTTGCGATAGTCAAGGTGAGCATCAAGTGGCACGTTTAAGAGTTTTGCTTGTTTCAGAATCAACGGCCACGATTATTTTATCAGGCGATTCTATTTTCAACAAACACGAGTTGATGTCGACTTATACTCAAATGAAAGATTTATCTGTCAAAAGAGTCTTGTTGAATCAAACAAATGCTGCAGCTGCGAATAAACTTGCTGAAAGTTATGCGCTTTCTCCAGCACAGAGTCAAGTAATTGTTGATCTAAAAGCTGGAATGACCTTAATGGCAAATAAGTTAACGCCTTATTTCCCTGGTCATGGGATTGCAACAATTTTAACCAATATTGACGCGAAATTACCCATTCTACCAAGTTCAAATCAGTTGTATTTTCAATACCGCTATGACTTATTAAAGGATGTTGTTGATACGTATAACGAGTTAAAAGAGGCGTTTATCTACATTGCCACAGAATGTTGTCCATCCATAACCTCATTTCCGAAACATTTGATGTTGGGCAAAATAGTACCTACAGATAATGATATCTTGATAGGAAGATACCGCCATAAGTTTTATCGTTCACCAATTCTTGTAGATAACTCCAATCAATTTGCGCAATTCAAATCGCTTTTGACACGAATGGATGAACAATTAAAAACCTATCCAGTTTTACCAGAAACGAGTGCTTCAGGGTTGTTAAGAAATGAGATTAAAATTACACCATCGAATTTTAGATCAATTCTTGGAAACAAAGCAATTCCATTCTATTATAATCTAGCATTGCCGCTTTTGAAAGCATGGAACAACGACAAAACAAGTAGAGGAAAGTATACACAAAATTTAAGTTATAATACTTCTCTTTTAGAAATGTCTCCTCGGATCCAAACACCATTGCTTTACAACTTGGAGCCAACTAATTTCCTGCGAATCGAAGGGCACCAAGGGCGTGATTATAAAGAGGTAATGACGAAGATTAATGACATTAAAAAACAATCAGGATTGTCGTTTGATTTAAAAGCATTAAGCATTGATTTAGATCAAAATATTGTCATTGATACGGCAAATTATGAATGTGAATTTGAAGATTTATCTGTATTATTAAAAGCATGGGTAGGTGAACAACAATGTGGTATTGCAAAGTCAACATCATTGATTTCAGCTTATAGTTTATCTAAACCAGGGTATAACCTCCAAGAAGAAACCTATACTAGTCCAATTGGGGTGTATGATAAAATACCAGTTTTTTCAGAATCTGCAGCTATTCTAGGCAATGACCCCAAAGCGAAATCTTTTGCGAAATCTTCTGAACAAACCCTAGCGAATAAAAGCCTAGCTCTTACTTCAAACAAAGCGAGTTATGCTGGAGAAGCAACCGTTATTGAGCATTTGACAACTGAAGAAGATTCAGTTGGAGCAGCATTTTTGTATGCAATGGCCAGTCAACCAAGTGGAAAACCGAATGATTATGTAATCGCAGCGAACTATTATGCTGATGCTTATATTGAAAAATACGGTATCGTATGGGAACCTGAAATCAAAAAAATATTGGTTACCAATTCGTTCCATTTACTGGCTTACACACAAGCATTATCTAACTCAATTCCTACATCAATTGCCGGGATTACAGATGCCGTAATTGCAAGTTACGCGACCAATATTAATAACCTATGCACTGCTTTACAGAAAATTCAGGTGACATACACAGAGTCAACTACTCTTTCAAGTAAAAACCGAGCTATTTTAGGTTTACTAATCAATCAATTAACAACCATTTGCTGTGCAGCCAAACAATTGCAAACATTGTTGGTCGAAATTGATAAAAGAAAAGATGCAATTTTAGAGCGTTTGACGTTGAAAAAATTCATCGAACAACACCCAGGATTAGAGCACCTTGCTGGGGTTGAACCAGGGGGTACTTTTGTGATCGTTTACCTAAGAAAAGGATTGAATGCAGCTGGTGGTGTTCAAAACACACCCAACGGTACCGTAATTGCTGATTTTTCGTTGCCTTATATGTGCTGTTCTGATTGTGCACCGATCAATTTCATCATGCCAATTTCTCCGATTAA
>JAYSRF010000069.1:0-13251 GCA_043721195.1 Fluviicola sp.
GGACTCTTTCTCCCCGATTCAAAATAAGTTGAAGCAAATTCAGGCAAAACGGCAGGTGCAAAAGGTCGGAAATCTTCACGGAATTTGATATTTGCATTGATGTGATCACCCAATCCATCCATTCCCGGATGCGCAAGAATACTGCGATGCCCCAATGCCCGTGGACCAAATTCTGCTCCTCCTTGAAACCAACCTATTGTTTTACCAGAAGTCAACAATTTAGCAACTCGTTTTGCAAGTACATCTTCTTCCAATTGCGCGACTTTCCAATGATGTTCAATTTTAGAAAGTGCTGATTTAATAATCGAATCAGTGTATGTTTTTCCAAAACAGGTATTCCCATCATGCGGCACTTTGGGTTGTTTCAACACTTCCAGCCAACCATAAAACGCGCAACCCAAAGCAAGTCCATTATCACCAGCAGCTGGTTCCATGTACAATTCCTTTACTACACCGTCAGTTAACAAACGCGCATTGGCAACTGCATTGAGCGCAACTCCACCTGTATAACAAACGTGTTCGTAAGGAAATTGATTCAAACGCATTTCAAAGCAACGACTTACAGCCCATTCAACTTGCTGTTGTGCCCAAAAAGCGACATCCGCATAATATTGGAAATTGTTTTTAAAAGCAGCATAATCTTTGGCAGGATTTGTAAATGTTGATTTCCATTCGTTTCGTACAAACAACCGATTTTCCTCTATCCTGAATGCTTCTACCTCAAACTGTTCAGAACGACCATAAGGCGCCAATCCCATGAGCTTCCCTACATCATCGAGGTTTCCAAACACATAATGACTCATCGCAGCGTAAAATCCCCCAATCGAGTGTTCGGTGGTTTGCATACGCAATGTTGTATCGACTTCTTCGGCAATTGGACTAAAATCTTTGATCAACGCTTTCACTACTTGTCCATCGAACAGGTAAAAACTATCCTTTTCACACCATAATTGTGTTGTTGTTTGTTCTGATAAATCAGTTGGCAATATCATGCCATCTTTTAGGTCTGTACATTGTTCTGCGGGGCTGCCACATCCATCAATCACCATGATTGCACATTGACCGAATGAACAAGTTCCGGCTGCACTATAAGCATGCGCTAAATGATGTGAAATGGATTCCATTGGCGGAAGAGTCGTTTCAGCAAACAACCGCTGTCCATGGTAACGTTCCAGATCAGGAATCTCGAAATTGGCACATTGAACAACCAATGCAAGATCCGAAAGCTGAATTCCTGCTGTATCCAAACAATATTGAATCGCTGTATTGTCATTTCCACCTGCGTGTTTGATACGAGTAATTCGTTCTTTTTCAATCGCCACACAAACTTTTCCATCTTTCAATAGAACAGCAGAACCATTGTGGGAAAGACCAGTTCCAAGTACATAAATGGGTTGTTCCATGAATAATTGCGTTTGGTTTGTGGTGCAAAGAAGCAAAAAAATCGGGAAGTTGAACTACTTGTAGAATGCTTTCGAATTTATTAAAAACCTGAGTTCGACTAGAATTAGAAACAGACAACTTATTCGCATTCCTTTCAACAAGTTCTTCTAAAAAACGAGAGCGAACTAGCAATTCCAGTCCGCTCTCCCCTCTTTTTACAATAAGCTCACTCCTTCCAACAGCAATTCTTTACGCACGTTTTCAGGCCAGATACCTACTTGTACTTCTCCAATGTGTGACTTCCGCAAGAGAAACATACATACACGCGATTGACCAATTCCACCACCGATACTTTGAGGTAATTCTCCCGCCAGTAAAGCACGGTGAAACGCCAATTCAGAACGTTCTAGACAATCGTGCTCTTTCAATTGTGCTAACATTGCTGCTTGATCTACTCGAATACCCATGGACGAAATTTCAAATGCACATGCTAATACGGGGTTCCACAACAGTAAATCTCCGTTCAAACCTTGATAACCGTCTTCGTTTTGAGTTGTCCAATCATCGTAATCCGCCGCCCGACCATCGTGACGCATTCCGTCCGATAATTTACCACCAATTCCAATGATGAATACTGCACCGTATTGTTTCGTAATTGCATTTTCGCGGTCTTTTGGCGTCAAATCTGGGTACAATTGCAACAATTCTTCTGCATGAATAAAGTAGATCGATTCAGGTAAAATAGGTATAAGCGTTTGATCATATGCATGAACCACCTGTTCCGTTTTTCGAAGAACGTGATAAATCGTTTCGACTGTTTTTTTGAGGTAAGCAAGGTTGCGATCCGTTAAAGCAATGTGTTTTTCCCAATCCCATTGATCGACATAAATGGAGTGAAGCGCACTGTAATCTTCATCCGGACGAAGCGCACGCATATCGGTTAAAATTCCAGCTCCAAGATCTACTTTCCAGTCCTTTAATCGTTGGCGTTTCCATTTGGCGAGTGAATGCACAACCACCGCGTTTTTTTCTTCCAACGCTTTAATGGGAAAGGCCACTGGTCGTTCAATACCGTTTAAATCATCGTTGATTCCTGTCCCTACAAGCACTACTAAGGGCGCTGACACTTCAACGAGTTGTAACTGTTCTGCAAGAGCTGCAGCAAACGTTTTTTTCACCAATGAAATGGCAATTTCTGTTTTGACTAATTCTTGATACTTCATGATCTTGTTTATTGTGAGTTAAAAAATGGATTCAAAAAAAAATCCGCCAGTGGGGCGGAAATTCATACATACACGAACCGCCGCCTATTAGGAGGAGAATTATTGTTATTGAAATTGAATTGAGTTTGCATATTTATTTGCTTAAATGAAAAAAGCCTCCGGTTGGGGAGGCTTCATCAATGATTTATCGTTTTGTCAACTGATCACAATAGCCTCGTTGGGTGAATACAATTCACGCCATTATTGAAATTATTGTTGTTCATTAACATCTTGTACTTGTTTATATGATGGGGCAAAGCTACTAAAGAAATGGATTAGTCTACCTGTTTTATTGTTTGAAAAAAGGACAACAATTGTTTTTGTAGCTCTTTCAATTACCAACCGAATGCCTGTAGATCTGGGAATAATAGAACTTTTTCAATTTCGTATTGTGTGATTCAATGGGACAAATCAGTTGGGATTACTTTAAAAAGTAGGTGGAAAACCCGATTTATAAAGCTGATCACGCATTTGAAACAAGATCTCTTCTGCTTTTAGACTATCTGGAATAGCTGGTAAATTGGATTGCGCATACCAATCTTCCATCCGATGGATTTTTTCATTGGCTTGTTCCACCAAATCGGTATATGAATAAACACCTGAACGAATTTTAAGCAAGAAATCGCGGTCATTCCTGCGCACATGAATCGTTTCTTCTCGGGCAATTTCTTCAGCCATATTGAGTAAACGAAAGGTATGCATCATGTTCTTTGAATCGTAATTTTTTCCGTGATCTTGTGTGTTTTCATACCGGACTTCATTGCGTTTTTCCACCCAATCCCAGTATTCGCGGTAATCTTTGCAATAACTGGAATACCCATCTTTATTGAAACTCATTACAGCCAAGGGTTCCAATCGTTCTTCAATTGAACTGAGCGAAACTGCATTTGCATCTATTCCAGAACTAATACCATGAAGCGAACCACGACTTAACTGACTCGTATGGAAAAGTGCATAGACATCCCTCATGTGCGCAATATTGACCAATCCACATTCTTCTTGTTTAAAAGATCGTTGTTCTAACCAATCATTTAACCCTAAAGACCCTTGTCCATTTACAACATAACAAAAATCGAGAATAGATTTTCGCTCTTGCTCAACAGGATTCACAATCTTTTTATTCAAACCTTGTGCTTTTTTGATCTGCGCCTGAGCATATCCTGCAAACGTTTGTTTACACAACCTCGAAAGGAATAATTCGGGTTTTAACACATCCATGATTGGATGTTTGTAGCGGATACAATCTTCTGGTGTACTCAACAATTCCAAAATATTCGGATTGTTTTTTACAAGCAAATCAACGAAGCGTTTCAATTCATAATACACTTCATCATTGGTAGCATTATTGACTTGATCGGTATGTGATAATCCGTAAAAAATGGATTTTGGCACCAAAAAAACGCCTTTCAAATCTGTATCTGATTGTGGGGTGTTTAATCCATAGGCACGGCTACCACTGATGCAATCAAGTAACAGGAGTTGTTGGGATTTTACGATCTCTATGTTCATTTTAATAGGTCATAACAAGTTGCTTAAAGAGCACATCAAGGTCAATTTCTTTTTCCTTTCTTCCTTTCAAACTTGGAGAAACTTGTGCAGCTTTTTCCAATTCAGTTCGAATAAATACATTCACGTTTTCTTCAGCAGGATGCAGATATCCTTCAGATTTAGTTGATTTTAGCTCAACCAATTCCCTGATCTGTTGTTTAAGGTGTTGATCAAATGACAATTCATCCACCATCGTTTGAAATACAATTGGTGGAACGCTATCCTTTTCAATAATCCACTTACAGGCCAACGTAGCACGAAGCGCATAGAATAGTTTCTTTAACTTAATTTCGGACAAACCGTCTACATCAGCAAAACTGTTTTTAGCTAAACCAAAGTAATGGTAAATGGTAGCAACTGGTGAAAAACACCGTTCGGAATACGCTTTTAATGACGCTGCTATTTCTGGTTCTGATCTATAAACAATCGGCGATTGTAAACGTTCCAATAAGGCTCCGTTTGATTTCCACATGAGCTTCAAGCACTTTTTGACATCCCAACCTGTTACATCTAGTTCTCCATCCATGACTTCAATCGTGTCTTTTTTATCAGAAAGTGATACATACCAACTCGGTTCATGTTTGTAAATGATGCGTACATCGTAATCACTATCTGGTGATGGGAAACCCCACGCACGCGAACCTGTTTCGCATGCATAGAGGATTTTTATGTTCTTTTGTTCAGCTATTTCACTAAGTTTTGTTTGGATTAATGTTTCCATTTTGTTTGTTTTTGGTGATTTTGAAATTGATCTAATTTGCAACAAACTTAGATCAGATTCATTTTACGATTAACTTTTTTGTTGTTTAAACTAGTTTTCCAATATATTAAATGTTGTTCAATTTAAAGGGCATTTTTAAATTTTCGATTTAAGCAGTCTATGAATTTCAAGATTTCAACTCCTTAAACAACCGTTCTTTACACAAGGTAAAACCTCTCCTTCTGAAATACTCTGCCGCCACGGTATTCAAACTCCAATGGTCTAATTCGATTCGATGAATGCCATTGGCTTTCGCGAGTAGCTCTGCTTGTTCCATTAACAATTTGCCTGCACCTGTTTGTTGATACTTGCTCAATACGGCAATTTGATCAATATAGAGTGATTTTAATTGATAGTGAAAGGCATTTTCGTTGATCTCCCTAATAAAAAACAAGGCATAACCAATTGGAATTCCATTGAAATGAGCGAGATAAGTTCTGCAACTAGGATCGGAAAGAAACGCGGCTAATGCTTTTTCAATTTCGGCTTTGTTGTGCGGTTTAAATAATGCTGGATGCAATTGGGCATGCAGATTTTGCACTTCTACATTGAGTTGTGCAATGAGCCGATAATCGTTTGTTTCCGAAATTTCGATCACCATTTCAATTTACTCCACCGTTTCCAAGCGGAAGGCTTTTCCTTTTTCTATTGCTGGTAAACCGTCTTTCAACCACAATGGAATGGGTGCTTCCAACAAGTAATAATCAAAGAACTGACGCATGCGAATACTCAAATCGATTCGGTTGGCATTGCGCATTAAGTTGTGATCATCGCCATTGTAATTGAGCAACCAAACTGGCTTTTGCAAGCGACGTAAACCTGTAAACAATTCAACACCTTGGTACCATGGAACTGCTCCATCAGCATCGTTGTGCATAATCAATAAAGGTGTTTTTACTTTTGGCAAGTGAAAAACCGGACTGTTTTCCATGTACAATTCAGGAGCTTCCCAGATCGTTTTACCAATTCGACTTTGATTGTGCTCGTATTGAAATTGGCGGCTCATTCCACTTCCCCAACGAATTCCACCATAAGCTGAAAACATGTTTCCAACGGGAGCACCTGCCATTGCAGCAGCATAGCGATCGGTCATTGTGATGAGTTGTGCAGTCTGATAACCACCCCAACTTTGACCTTGAAGTCCCAATCGTTTCGGATCGATATTCGGGTATTTTTTTAAAACAGCATCGGTTCCACTCATGATACAATCGTAAGCTGAATTCGCTGGATGACCAATTTTGTAACGAATATCTGGAATCAATACAATATAACCCGCAGAAGCATATTCTGTTGGGAAAATGATCGATGCCGTTGGTTTTGGCGCATAGTGATTGTGTAATTCATCTGAATACATTTCGTAGAAATAAACCAACAAAGGATATTCCTTATTTGGATCATAATTTTCAGGTTTGTAAACCAATCCTTGTAATGAAATTCCGTCATAACTGGTCCAACTGATCATTTCTACGGTCGACCAATTGTATTCCGATTGTTGTGGATTCGTCAACGAAATTTGTTTCTCTGGACTTCCCGCTTTCATAGAAATAAATGCATCTGGGTAATCAGAATTTGAATGACGTTGAAATAAGATTGTTCCAGCCAATTTCGAACGTTTGATACCTACATAATTGTGATTCGAACCAGAAATGATGGTATACCTCAAATTAGGAAATGTACCTGAAACGCGGTAAACAGTCATCGCTTTGGTTCCTCTATCAAATCGTGAGAGGTATAAATTTTCTGGATAATAGTAGGAACTATCTGTCGCAAAATTATTCAATGAATAGTTGTAATTGGTATCAGACGCTGATTCGCGCAAACTATTTGTCACTGAAGTTAATAGACGAGAAGTGTAATCGTAGTACCAAATATCGCGTTCTGATTGCACCAAAACACCTGATTCTTTGGCAGTCCAACCAAGAATTCCAAGCGGTGATGCAACAGTTGGCATTCCATTAATGTCTTCCCACCAATTGGTTTGTACCGAGCACGTCAAACACGTTTCAGTTTCATTGGATAAATCTTCCGAATACAATTGTTGGGTGATGTCATTGTAATACACAAAATGACGACCAGAAGGAGAAAGCTCCACATTAAAGAAGGTTTCAGATCGAAGTGGAAGAATCGTTCCAGTTGCAATTTCTACACGGTAATAGTTGGATGCAAGCGGTAGTTTCCACGTTTCACCTCTATAAAGCTCATCACAACTTGCAAGAGCATATTGATTCAGACCACGAGATGGAAAACTTAAATCCAATGAATCACGTCCAATTTGGGTGAATTTTTTTGTTGAAAGGTTAAAAGAATGAACATTATAGTCGTTTTCATCATGTTTTAACTCCGTCAATTGTTGTGGTTGCAAACGATCATCTTCCCAATGCCACACATCGAGTTTTACTTTTTCACTTTCTAATAACGTGTCTTTGAAATCCTTTTCAGGTGCATCCCAAACGCCGAAAAGCAAATAAGAATCGTCCGTTGCTAATTTTAATTTATAATGATCTGAAAGCATGCGATTTCCTTCAAACAATTGATTGGTATCGGCAAAAACGGTCCAATCTCCAGTTCCACAATTCAAGATAAATCCAGCCCAATGTTTTTCTTCTGTTGTATCGGAAGTATACAAACCTACCAAACGTTGTTTACTTGTTCCAAAATTGACTTGGCTCAACTCGGTATACTGATCGGTTCCTTTCCATAACGCACTATTACTTGTTGTAAGAACAGCTAATCGAACAGAATCTATTTTGAATTTCCGTTGTTGAATCATGGAGATGTATGCCCCATTTTTGGAAATATCAAATTGTGTTACATAACGGAAATACTGTGTTTTAGGTTGAGCTGGATTCCAAACAGCGAGTACTTTCCCATCTGTTTTTACTGGTCCGGACTTCTTAGCAGCTTTGGCTTCTTTTTTCAGTTCTTTTTTGGATAAATACCCTTTTGGCAATTCATTGTTTGTTTTGAGATAAGTCAACCAATCGCTTTCTTCACTCACTTTAAATGAGCCAACTTTTGCGACCTTGATCAATGAATCATTCCCCAATAACCAAATGCCTAATGAATCTTTTGGCCATTTGTCTTTCGCGACTTTATTGAGTTCACAGGTTCTAAGTGTATCGAAACCAGGTGTGATTTTGAAAGCTAAATAATTGCTCAATCCAGAAAAAACGGGTTCTGCTCCACGTGCAATCGAATCTTTTTTTCCTGTTTCATTGTTGATCAAGTACAAATATCCATCACCACGATGCGGTCGAATGGAATACACACTGAATTTTCCATCAGGAGAAAGCTGGGTATCCCCAATTTTTTTCCAATCGTTGTACACCGATGGGTCAAGGGTTTTCTTTTGTCCGAAGCTAAAAAGGGTACAACAGAGTGTAAAAAGGAATAAAATAGATCGCATGATGTTCATTATTCGTTATGAGTTTTTCGGGTATTGAAGGGATAAATATAAATACTAATACCGATTGAGCTTAATTTGAGCGATTCTATTCATTCAAACCATTTGTTAATTGTTCCGTAATATTGCGGGATTACTGGTTTTATTTAGCTGTTAATCATTTGTTTATAGTCACAAATTCGTTGTTTTATTTGAATAAATTCAACCATTCTCTTCAACAACTTTAATCCATTTTACCACAGATCAATTCCAAAAAGGTATTAATTTCGTTGTGAATCGTATAACTGGCGTTACCATCGGAGGTATCCTTTCCAAAAACAACGCGTTGCATTACATTTGGTTTTATGAAAAGAAAAAAGAATTTTAAGTTGAAATCACTCCTACTGCTCTTCTTACTGGTTGGATCTCAACTCCAAGCGCAACAATCGGCTATTTTCCCTCAACCAAATGAGGTTGTAGTAAACTCCGATCTCTATATTCTAAACAACACGATTCGCTATGTTTCTACTCCAGAGATAGAAGCAATCATTAATGTTGTGCGTCCGCAATTCAGGTTGATTCATGCATTAGAGTTCAAAGCGGTTGCGAAAGATTCTGCTGTTGACTTGCGTTTTCAGCAATTGTTCGCAAAAACTCCAGAACACTATAATTTGAAAATTGATAAAAAGGGAATTCTGATTGAATATGGCGATAAAAACGGTTTAATCTATGGTCTTCAATCGCTTGATCAATACTTGGAAAACAAAACGAGTGCAATGAAAATCCGTGGGGTGAATATTTTTGATCAGCCAAAATTTTCGTATCGTGGTGTTCACTTAGATTGCAGTCGACATTTTTTCACGGTGACAGAAATCAAAGGGCTTTTAGACCAAATGATGCACTTAAAACTCAATCGCTTTCACTGGCATTTGACCGATGATCAGGGTTGGCGTTTGGAAATCAAACAATACCCTAAACTCACCGAAATTGGTGCTTGGCGCGATAGTACAGTGATTGGACATTATAGTCGTAAACCACGTGAGTATGACCATAAAAAGTACGGTGGATTTTACACCCAAGAAGAGGCGAAAGAAATTGTACACTATGCAGCAGCTCGTGGAATTACAGTTGTTCCAGAAATTGAATTACCTGGACATGCGCGAGCAGCTTTGGCGGCTTACCCTGAATTAGGCTGTACGGGTGAACAACTTCCTGTAGAAGGATTGTGGGGCGTATTTGATGATGTCTTTTGTACGCAACCTGAAACCATTGATTTCCTCAAAAATGTTTTGAAAGAAGTCATCGCGATCTTTCCTTCTGAAACCATTCACATTGGTGGAGATGAATGTCCAAAAACGCGTTGGGATGTGTGTCCTAAATGTCAAAAAGTAAGAACAGAAAATGGACTTCACGACAGTCATGAATTGCAAAGTTACGTGATCCGAGAAATGGAAGCATTTTTGCGTGCTAACGGTCGAAAATTAATGGGTTGGGATGAAATTTTGGAAGGTGGTTTGGCCGACAACGCTCAAGTCATGTCATGGCGTGGAACGGAAGGTGGAATTGCTGCTGCGAAACAACAACACCCCGTTGTGATGACTCCTGGTTCGCACTGTTATTTTGACCATTATCAAAGTACACATCCAGACGAACCGTTGGCAATTGGGGGCTATACGCCGTTGGAAAAAGTTTATCAATTTGATCCAATTCCTGCAAGTCTTACAACTGAAGAACAACAATATATTCTCGGAGCACAAGCCAATATTTGGACAGAATATTTACCCGACATGAACGCCGTTGAATACAATACATTCCCGCGATTGATTGCTATGTCGCAGGTTTTATGGACCATTGAAAAACCTAATTATTCATTATTCGTTCCAATGTTGGTGCAACACTATTTACCTCGATTGGAAAAATATGACATCCATTATTCTACTGCATTCTTAGATCCAACTGTTACACTTTCGCCACAGCCTTCTGGATTGAATTATGAACTAGATAATTCAATTGCTTCTATTTTGGTTGATGGCAAGCCAGCCCGCTCTATTCTTCTTACTAAAACACAACAACCTGAGTTGAAGAAAATAAGTGTTGAATGTAATTACCAAGAAAAAATAGCCCGTACAATGAACTACACTTTCACTACTCATCGGATTATTGGAAAACCGGTTCATTTCATTACTCTACCTAGCAAAAGTTATAACTATCATGATAGTTTAGGTTTAACGGATGGCGTTAGAGGAACCTTGCCTTGGAAAGGGAATCAATGGTTGGGATTTGCAAATGATACTGTACAATTTTCCATTTATTTGGGAGAACTCACTGAATTTGACACACTCGAACTGGGGTGTTTACTAGACGATGGATCGTGGATTTACTTGCCCAAAACGATTCTCATTGAAACAAGTATGAATGGAAAAAAATTCAAACGAGCAAAAGAACAAGCTGTTACCTCATCTAGCATTTGTGTCAATAAAAAGATCAAAGCGAACTATTTACGCATTACGTTGATTAACAATGCTACAATTCCAGCTGGAAAACCAGGTGCAGGAAATACCCCTTGGACGTTTATTGATGAACTTATTATTCGCTAATTATGCAATTAGAATTGTGTGTAGCATCACTTGAATCTGCTCGTTTTGCAACGACTCTTCCTATTGATCGAATTGAAACGTGTGTAGCGCTTGAGCAAGGCGGTCTAACCCCAACAACTGGAATGGTTTCATGGATTCACACCACCTTTCATGAATTGGAACAACATGTGCTCATTCGCAGTCGCGCAGGTGGATTTCACTACAGTTATGATGAAATAGTGGTGATGCGAAATGATATTTTAGAATTCCAGAAAATTGGAGTTAAAGGAGTTGTAATAGGTGCATTAAAAGCTGATTTTTCGCTGGATACTGATGCGTTGAGTGCTTGGCATAGAGCGGCTGGCGATTTGGATTTGACCTTTCACCGTGCATTTGATGAAGTGAAGGATTGGAAAACAGCGATGAATCAATTGATCAACATGGGTTTCAAACGCATTCTAACGAGTGGACAAGCAAAATCAGTTGATCTAGGGATTGTCACTTTGGAAGAAATGGTGCAATTTGCCACTGGAAGAATTGAAATCATGGCAGGAGGAGGCGTTCGTCCAGATAACATTTCTTTAGTAAAAGAAACGGGAGTTGATGCGATTCATTTTTCAGGAACTACATCTCAACAGATAGATGAAAACAGCTTATTTACAATTGAAGCCAACCGTCTAAATGAATCCTTATTAAAGGAAATTTTTCAGGTAGTTGGATGAAAAACAATGGGAATCTGAAATGAGTAGGCACAGAATGTATTCCGTGCCTACGTTGTGATAAATTTATAATCGAACTGAGGTTAATAGTAACCTCCTTTTTCGTTTTTCAACTTACATTTTAACAGCTTTTACTTCTTCTTTGTAAGTTCCGTCACGACCATCGCGTCCGCTCAGGCTTTCATTATGACCTGCACCACCATTACCTCCGAAGATTTCGTAGTTAATATTGAATTCTTTCACACTTGGATCTTTGATAACAGTGATATTTCCACCGTTTCCACCGTTGAATCCTTTTCCATCATCTGTTCCACCATTTCCACCTTTTGCAAAGAATTTTAAAGTCTGATTTGCGGCCATTTTAAATTCAGAAATCATTGTTGAACTGTTTGTGTCAAAAATGCGAATCATTAAAATAGCGGAACCATTCACAGTATGTTTCACTTGTTTTACTTCAATTCTGTATGAATTAGCTGAAATCCCAGCACTTCTACTCCAACTCTGTCCATTGTAATTGAAGGCAATATCTTCGTTATATAAAAGAGTAACTTCCTTCGTATCTGTATTTTTTGGGTTGTATATTGACGTTACAGTGATTTTGATTTTATCCCCTGCAACAAAACCTGAACCAATTGAACCTGCAGAATAATTTGATGCAGAATAACTAATGGTATAATCAGAAAGATAACCTTGAGAACCCCCTTCTGTTGAAATTTTCGATCCATCTTTCAAGGTTGCAACAACATCAAACGTAAAACCTCTAAAGTGTCCAAATTTCTCTGGCGTTTTTATATTGATTAGTTCAATTTTAACAACATCTTTTCCTTCGAGACTATATTTTTGTAGGCGTTCTAAACGTGCCTTCTCTGCTTTTTCCGCTTCTAATTTTGCAGATTCTTCTTTTTGCGTTTTAATGATTGCACTTGCCGCCTCACCGTATTCGATGATTTCTTTAGCAACAGCACCAACACTGCCTGGTTTTTTACCCCAAAACATTTTCGGATTTGGGTCTCCACTAAATTGTTCGTATTTGATGATACTTGATTCTGTTACAAACAATCTTTCTGATCCTTTTGAAAAGTAAACAACGAAAGTTGATCCGGAATTGACATCAGCAGGATATTCATCCGATCCAATCATGATTGAAGTTACTTTGCCATTCGTAGCTTTAATAAATTTAAGATCTGATTTACCGCTCGTCATTGGCTCCCACATTCCTGAACTTGAGTTTCTAGATGGATAGTTTCCATCCGACCACTTTGCTGCAATATCATCCATCGATGTGAGAGTTTGTCCAAAAGCTAACAGGCTTAAGAATAAACTAACTGTAATTAAGATTGAATTTTTCATAGATTTTTTTTAGCGAATATAGAACTATGAAAAGAGTTGATTTTTCAAGGATTCAGGAATGGACAATTTAGTTCAGGAATGGACTAAATCAAGTTAAAATCATAAATTAAGGTTTTTAAAAAACAAAAAAGTCGGAAGAAAAATTCTTCCGACCATTTTAATAATACGATTCCAGCGCCAACAAGGCATCTAAAACGAATGTTTATTGTTTCGTGATTTTCAGCGTTTGAACACGACCATTTACTACAACATTCAAGAAATAAACACCTTT
>JAYSRF010000070.1:0-4737 GCA_043721195.1 Fluviicola sp.
ATCAACGGTGCTAAAAACTGGATTACATACGGTTTATCAGGTGATGTTGCAGTAGTGTTAATTCGTACAGGGGAATTGTTAGATTCAAATGGAATCACAGCCTTCATTATTGAAAAAGGAACGCCTGGTTTCTCAGCAGTAAAAATCAAAGACAAATTTGGTGTACGTGCAAGTGAAACCGCTGAGTTGATTTTTGATAATGTACGCGTATCAAGTGCTAACGTGATTGGTGAAGTTGGTCAAGGATTTAAACAAGCCATGCAAATTTTGGACGGTGGTCGTATTTCCATCGCTGCTCTTTCTTGTGGAATTGCACGTGGAGCATTTGAAGCTTCAGTAAAATATTCCAAAGAACGTGAGCAATTTGGCCAATCCATTTCTAAGTTTCAAGCAATTGCCTTCAAATTAGCAGATATGGCAACCGAAGTAGAAGCTGCAGAATTGTTGACTTTTCAAGCTGCTTACCGTAAAAACAATAAATTACACATGACACAAGAAGGTGCTTTTGCTAAGTATTTCGCATCTGAAGTTGCTGTAAAATGTGGAAATGAAGCAGTGCAGATCATGGGAGGATATGGGTATACTAAGGAATATCCAGCAGAGAAATTTTTACGCGATGCAAAATTGATGACCATCGGTGAAGGAACCTCTGAAATCCAAAAAGTGGTCATTTCTCGTGAAATTTTGAAATAGGAGAAGATTAGATTTGACAAGGGGTGAACATCAGTTCAATCGTGTTTCAAATGTAAAAAGAGACTTTTATTAATTTTTTTTAAAAGAGGAGTGTTATAAAAAAAAGATTTATATCTTTGCCACCCATTAATAAGCATCAAATAGAATTATAGATATGTTAATTATTCCAGTTAAAGAAGGCGAAAACATCGAGAGAGCGCTTAAAAAGTACAAGAAGAAATTCGAAAAAACGAACGTAATGAAAGAATTGCGTCGTCGCAAAGAATTCGTTAAGCCATCCATTATTGGTCGCCAAGCGAATATCCGTGCTGCTTATGCTCAACGTATGAAGTCTCAGGAAATATAGGAATAATTGCCTATACAGATATTGAAGGAGTCCAGTGGGCTCCTTTTTTTGTTGGCATTTTTTCTTAATTCAAAAAGCCAAACTTGGAATTTAGTATATTAGTGTCACCCTTGTTGAATCACAAAGTGATCAATCAAGCTACTATTAACTAATGTATCACTTTCATGAAGCCAAGACAAAAAGCTAAAATCGTGGGATTTATCATATCCCTCTCTTTATTCATTATTGCAAATTTTTTCCAATCAAGTTTGAATTCAAAAGTTCGTGAGATTAATGGCAGAATTTCAGATATTGAAAGAAATCAAGAGTTTCAGACAAAAAACATGCTGATGGGAAAAGATTGTTTCGAAAACGGTCAGTTATACCTTACCCTTGGTGTGATGACAAAAGATGAAGAACATGATATCAGCAATATTTTTAATCCAGTCTCAAATTATTTCATTCAAGGGTTGGAATCTTTGAATGCAACATTACCAGAGTCAGATCAAATAGGGTGGAAAGAAAAGATCAAGAAGTTATCATTTGAATTTGATAGACTTAGCAGTAATTCAGATCTTAATCAATTTTATTTGTCTTTTAGTGCAGGAGTTGTGATTTTTAAGGAATTATTTGAAGCCTCAAATCAGCAAAGTGAACAAATGGCAGATCAGAAAAATTTATTCAGAATTAAAGCAGAAGGATATTCATTCTATTCCAATTTATTATTAATTGTGAATACTATTATATTATTAATTCAACTTTTTTTTAATAGCCTTTTTGATTTATTCTTAGAAAGAAGAGAAGAAAAGCAAAAAGCCAAGTTAGCAAGTCCGAGTCAGTCAAGTTAGTTTTTCCAGTATAGGAAAACTACATCTCAGGTTATTAGTTTAAATGATAGGTTATCATTCTGAAACTTTCGTCTCCTTTTTGCGTTAACGAAAGCATGGCTTCATTGCAAACATTGGTACGATTTGAAATCTACCTTGAAACGGAGAAACGGTACTCGCAACACACCTTACTTGCTTATCAAACTGATCTAGCGCAGTTCCTGTCTTTTGCTGAAATCAACAACGAACAAGATCTTCAAGAAGTCAATCACCAATTAATCAGAGGATGGATGGTTGATTTACTCGAACAAGGAATCACACCACGCTCTGTAAGCCGCAAATTATCCTGTTTGCGCTCGTTTTTTGGATGGATCAAAAGACAAGGAGACAGGGCAGACAATCCGATGCTTAAAATCCGTGGACCAAGAGTTGAAAAACGATTGCCACAATTCATCAAACAAACTGAATTTACGGAAGAGCGAATAGATCCATTGTTCGGAAATGATTTTGATGGGATTCGTGATCGACTCATGTTGGAATTGTTTTACCAAACTGGCATTCGATTAAGTGAATTGCTTGGATTAAAAGAATTGGATGTTTCTTCTACCCATATTAAGGTGCTTGGAAAACGAAATAAAGAGCGCATTATTCCAATTGGGGAAGAGTTGTTTGAGCGAATTTCATTTTACCGTTTACATAAACCAATAGGTCAAGATTCACAAAATGTGTTATTTGTAAAAAGAGACGGCAGGAAATTGTCTCCAAAGTTTGTTTATAGAAAAATTAATACATACCTTGGGAGTGTAACGAATGCGCAGAAGAAAAGCCCACATGTATTAAGACATACGTTCGCGACGCACATGTTGAACAATGGGGCAGGACTGGAAACGTTGAAAGAGTTATTAGGGCATGCCAATCTTTCAGCAACACAAGTCTATACGCACAATTCGTTCGCTCAAATTAATAGCATTTACTCACAGGCTCACCCACGTGGGCGCAAAAATTGAATTGCCATGGACATCAAAGTACATTCCGTTCACTTTAAGGCGGATCAGAAACTGATTGATTTCGTAAATGAAAGAGTAACCAAATTACAGGTATTTTTTGATCATATTATTGCAGGAGAAGTTTTCTTGCGATTAGATAAGAATTCAGAAAAAGAAAATAAGGTAGCAGAGGTGAAAATATTGATGCCAGGTAAAGAGTTGTTTGCAAAAAAACAATGCAAAAGCTTTGAGGAAGCCGCTGATTCGGCAGTTGAAGCATTAACAAAACAAGTAAAAAAACACAAAGGCAAGGTTATTAGTTAACTTTGATAATGAACAGCTTACGAAAGACGACATTTAGGGTCGTCTTTTTTTTTGACAAAAAAGTAGAAAAAAAACCACCACACTCTTGTTCGTATTGATTTCTTTGCTACATTTGCAAACCCAAACGGGAAAACACTTAGGAAAAACGTTCTTTAAAATCATATTAGTTAAAAATTTTAGTGCCGGTGTAGCTCAGTTGGCTAGAGCAGCTGATTTGTAATCAGCAGGTCGGGGGTTCGAGTCCCTCCACCGGCTCCAAGATTTTGGGGGTGTCGCATAGTGGCTATTGCAGCAGACTGTAAATCTGTCACCGTAAGGTATCGTTGGTTCGAGTCCATCCACCCCCACATTGATAAAATAGTTAAGCGGGAGTAGCTCAGTTGGTAGAGCGTCAGCCTTCCAAGCTGAGGGTCGCGAGTTCGAGTCTCGTCTCCCGCTCAATTTTTTTATGATTTTAAAGAGCATGCCGGTGTAGCTCAGGGGTAGAGCGCTTCCTTGGTAAGGAAGAGGTCACGAGTTCAATTCTCGTCATTGGCTCATAAGATAAGTCACTCATGAGAATGGGTGAAATTTTGTATTAGTAAGAATAAGGTTTATTAACTACGTAACAAATAAAAACAAATGGCTAAGGAAAATTTTAATCGTTCTAAACCACACGTTAACATTGGTACAATTGGTCACGTTGACCACGGAAAAACAACTTTGACAGCCGCTATCTCTAGTGTGTTGGCAGGGAGAGGTTTAGCTGCGGTTCGCGATTTCTCGTCAATTGATAACGCTCCTGAAGAAAAAGAGCGTGGTATTACCATTAACACGTCACACATTGAGTATGAAACTCTCGTTCGTCACTACGCACACGTTGACTGTCCAGGTCACGCGGATTACGTAAAGAACATGGTAACGGGTGCTGCTCAAATGGATGGTGCTATCTTGGTAGTTGCTGCAACTGACGGTCCAATGCCACAAACACGTGAGCACATCCTTCTTGGTCGCCAAGTAGGAGTTCCTCGTTTAGTTGTATTCATGAATAAAGTGGATATGGTTGACGATGCTGAGCTTCTTGAATTGGTTGAGATGGAAGTGCGCGAATTGTTGTCTTTCTACGACTACGATGGTGACAATGCTCCAGTTATTCAAGGTTCTGCACTTGGTGCATTGAACGGAGAAGCTGAGTGGGTTGCTAAAATCGACGAATTGATGGACGCAGTTGACACATACATCGAATTGCCTCCACGTGATGTTGACAAGCCGTTTTTGATGCCAGTTGAAGATGTATTTACGATCACAGGTCGTGGTACAGTTGCAACAGGTCGTATCGAAACAGGTGTAATCAACTCTGGAGATCCAGTTGAAATCTTAGGAATGGGTGAAGAGAAATTAACTTCAACTGTAACTGGGGTAGAGATGTTCCGTAAGATCTTAGATCGCGGTGAAGCTGGTGATAACGTAGGTCTATTATTACGTGGTATTGAGAAATCTCAAATCAAACGTGGTATGGTTGTATGTAAACCAGGTTCGTCTAAACCACACGCTGACTTCAAAGCTGAAATCTATGTTTTGAAAAAAGAAGAAGGTGGACGTC
>JAYSRF010000071.1:0-13200 GCA_043721195.1 Fluviicola sp.
ACGGGTTCTGGAAAAACAACAACATTGTATGCAACACTAAGATTATTAAACGATAGTCGTAGAAATATAGTTACTGTTGAAGATCCTATAGAATATACATTAAAAGGAGTAAACCAAGTACAACTAAAAGAGGATATTGGACTTACGTTTGCTTCTGCTCTAAAATCATTTTTGCGACAAGATCCAGATGTGATTATGTTGGGAGAAATTCGCGATGGCGAAACCGCTCAAATGGCCATTCGTGCTGCGTTGACGGGTCACCTCGTATTATCTACGATTCACACCAATTCCGCTTGGGGAACTATTTCGCGCCTCATCGACATGGGAATTCCACCCTTTTTATTGGCAAATACCATTAATACTTCAGTTGCGCAACGTTTGATTCGAAAATTGTGTACCAATTGCAAAGTGGAACAACCAACCGATCTCAAAGATTGGCCGCGTTCAGTTGACAAATCACATGCACCAGCGAACCAATGTGTAGCCGTTGGTTGTGATGCGTGTCATTATACAGGTTACAAAGGCCGAACAGCGGTCTACGAAGTCATACCGATTGATTTGGAATTAGCCGAATCGATCAAACGGGCCGACATGCGTGTAGAGCAATTGCTTGCCGAACGTGGCGTTGTCAGTCTTAGTCAACAAGCCTTAAAACTCATTCACGATGGAACGACTTCTTTGGAAGAAGCCTATCCTTTATTAACCGAAATTCAATGAAAAAAATCCTTTGTCTCCTTTTCTTATTCGCTTGTGCGTTTCCTGTCTTTTCGCAGAAACAATACACCGAATTCACTTTGCGACCAATATTGGACAGTCTGAGCATTAAATATCCGGGCTACAGCAATGCTGTTCAGCTCAATGTTTCAGGTTTGCCCTTATCTGAATTGGTGAATTCACTCGCATTGGAAAACAACCTCAATATTAGTATTGATCCTTCGTTTAATCAGGCAATTTCCTATAATTTTTTCGATGCACAAGTGAAAGATGTATTGGTCTTTCTCTATGAGAACTTCGATGTAGAATACCAATTTGTGGGAAGCATTTTAGCCATTAAAAAGATCATTCCTAAAAAGGAAATTGTGTTGCCCAAAGCGGAGAAAAAGGTGGAAGTAAATTATAATCCATCCAATGAATTTCTTTCAGTCGATTTAAAAAACGATAGTTTGTACAAAGTGGTGCAAGCCATTACAACATTGAGCGGTAAAAATATTGTACTTGCGCCAGATGTGCGCGACAAACAAGTGAGTGCGTATTTCCTGAATCGCCCGTTTGATCAAGTATTTGAGATGCTTGCAAAGGCAAATGGATTGGAATCTAAAAAAGACGAAAACGGATTCTATTATTTGTTCGCAGCAGCAAAACCTACAAGTACAACAGCTGGAAGTGGTTTTAAACCTAATACAACCAGCTTTGAGCAAACTGGAGTTCAGATCACCAAAAATGCTTTCGGAACGTTGGATATCATTGCCAACAATGCTGAATTGATGGACATTATTCGACCAGCAGCGCAAGAATACGGGGCACATTATTTCTTGTACAATAAACCTGAAGGGAAATCGAGTTTTGAAATCAAAAACACCACTTTTCCAGAATTGTTGGAATTGTTATTCAACGGCACCAAGTATTCCTATAAAGAAGACAACCGTGTGTTTCTCATCGGTGAAATCAAAACGGAAGGCATTCGTGTCACCGAGTTGATTCGCATGGAAAACCGTACCATTGAAAACGTGAAAGCATCCATACCGAGAGAATTGACAATGGATTTAGATGTCAACGAGTTTTTAGAACTGAATGGTTTGGTTGTTTCAGGTTCCAGTCGAAAAATTGAAGAATTAAAAGCCTTTCTTTCCAGTATAGATGTGGTTGTTCCCATGGTTCAGATTGATGTAATGATTGTGCTTTCTGATCGTTCTAACACGACTAAAAGTGGCATCAAAGCGGGAATTGGAACAAAACCTACAACAACTTCTGGAACAGTTTTCCCAACGATGGATGTGAATCTTGGTTCGCAAACAATCAACGCAATCTTGGATGGAATCAACGGTTTTGGAGTGGTCAATTTGGGAAATGTGACGGAAAATTTCTACCTCTCCTTGCAATTGCTTGAATCGAATGGAATTGTGAATGTAGAAAGCACACCAAAAATCACCACTCTGAGTGGACATGCTGCCAATATTTCCATTGGACAAACAACGTATTACCAAGAAACACAAGTCGATGTGCAGAATTCGGTGGTCAATCAAGGTGTGTTGACTTCGAAAACATGGAAATCAGTCGACGCGAATCTAACTGTCAAAATTAAACCATTTGTTTCTGCGGATGACAATGTTACCTTATCGATAACCGTTACCAATGATGATTTCGGAAACCGCGTTGATCCAACTGCACCACCCAATGCCACCAAACAAACCTTTGAATCGGTTGTGCGTGTGAAAAACGGAGAAGTAGTGCTTTTGGGTGGATTGGACAAAAAACAAGACAACAATTCAGGTGAAGGTGTTCCTTATTTATCACGCGTTCCTGTATTGCGCTGGTTTTTTAGTAGCCGTTCCAAAACGAAACAGAAATACAAAATGCACATTATTTTACGACCAACAATTACGTATTAATGCTTTTTAAAACAACATACCACGCTCCGCGAAAAGTAGTGTTGCTCCAAGTTCAATTGGAACAGCAGGAAATGCGTATGCGCTATGTTGTGATCGCTAAAAAATCAACGGGATTCGCTGAAAACATCCAATGGACGACCGTTGAAGATGTGACCGAATTACTGAAAAAAGCGGGTAAAAACATCCCGTATGTCATTCACTTCACCGGGTTTGGTGTCTTGGCGCGGATCGCAGAAAATGTGCCGAATTACAAAGAAGGTTTACTCGTTACAGGAAACGAAGACGATTTTTACTTCAGCTGTTATGAATTGAAAGGAACCGTTGGTGTTTCGTTTATTCGACGTTCTTTGGTAAATGCCTTGTTGGAAGAATTAACAGCACAGAAAGTCTTTATTTGGGGCATTCACACAGGACCAGTTCCCTTGGTGTCAATTTTGCCTGAAACAAGTGTCGCAAACCTCGATTATACCATCGAAGTAGCCAAGGGAGAATTAAAAGTGCTTGAACGCAATTCCGATGAGATGAAACGTTTGGCAACAGACACTGGATTTTTAGATACAGATGCAGCTTATGTGCGTGCGTTATACGAATTGACATTTCAACCAACCGAAGTCTATTTCCAAGGATTAGAAGAGGAGCGTTTTCAACAAACAAAAGCCGATTACAAAGAATTTGTGCGTTTTGTGAAACTGGGAATAGGAATTCTTGCTTTTTTCTTGGTGACATTGGTGGGAAATTATTTCTATGTGAATCACCTCAATGCAGTTGCCGCACAATTGGAAGCAGATATTGCTGGTTTTGGCGAAAATTTGGCATTGATGGATCGTTTGCAACAAGAAAAACAGCGCAAGTTATTGTTGATTGAAAATTCAGGTGTGCAATCGTCCAAATACGTTTCGTTTTATTTGGATGAAATCGGGATTTCCGTTCCTGCGAGCATTCAATTAACGGATATGGTCACATTCCCGCTGATTGAACCCTTAAAACCGAAGCGAAAAGTAGAACTCAATCCACAACATTTAACAATCATGGGCTTTAGTGGAAGCAGTAAAGTGCTCGATGATTGGATGGAAAATTTAGAACGCAAAGAATGGATTGCCAGCGTCGAATTAATCAATTATGTGCGCATGAATGACCAAAAAGCGACGTTTCATTTATTAGTAAAAATTAAGGAATGACCTTGTTTGACAAATACAGCTATAAACAGAAAAACCTCGCGCTTTTGGTGCTAGGTGTCTTGCTCTTCGCTGCTGCGTACAAACGTTCCTTCCGCACTTCGATTGAAACAACATCCTACATTGGCGAATTGGAAGTTAAAAAAGCAGATGCAGAAGCCTCTCAAACCGCTATTCGGAATTTGCAACTTGAAATTGCAACCGTGAACAAATTATTGGGTCGCGAAAACATATCGATTGAACAAGTACAGCAAGGTTTTTTGAATTTTTTCGCCCGAAAAAGTAGCGGATTGTCCGTGCAACAAATTGAAGAAGTGTACACCTTCGATCACCCCGATTTTAGTATCAATACCTTTCGTATAGACATCAAAGGCGATTACATTGCCCAATTGAAGTTCATTCATGCCTTGGAAAAAGAATTCGAAGATGCGCGATTGATTCACACCCATTTTGAAACAAAAAAAGACTTGGTTTCGGGCAAAAGTGACCTGATTACTACTTTATTATTGCAAAATTATGTCCAAAATGAAAAAAGCTAGCTATTTACTGTTCTTGAGTGGCATTTTGTTGCTCAGCAGTTGCAACGACATTATTGAAAAAGACATTACTGGCGACACACCCGTTGTGATTTTGCCCCAAGCAAACGATACTGTTGCCGCAAACCCTGTTCATTTCAAATGGGAAGAACTCGAAGGAGCGACCAAATACCGCTTGCAAATTGTGAGTCCAAGTTTTGCCAATATTGCCATTTATGCACTCGATTCGGTTGTTTCAGGAACCAATTTTTTCTACGGCTTGGATTCCAACCAATACGAATTTCGTTTAACGGCACTCAACGCAGGATATGAATCCGTTACGACTGCTCCCATCACTTTTTGGGTCGGAACTTCTGCTGCAACCTCAACAGATGTCGTACAATTGGTTTCGCCTGCAAATAACCTCTATGTAAACGAGACTTTCACAGGATTGTATCAATGGACTTTATTACCAACGGCTGATCATTACATGTTTGAATTGCATTACGGAAATTCATTTGCGGGTCAAACCGTTGATTTAATCCCCGACATTCAATCATGGACCTGTTCCAGTTACAGCGGAACTCAATTGGCTGAAGATCAATATACATGGGGTGTGAAAGCCTATATGACCGATGCTTCAGAAACGGTTTATACCAAACGTACCTTCTATGTTGATACAACAAATCCAGGATTAGCTACACTTGTTTTACCTGTGAGTAATCAAACGGTGAGTTTGAGTTCATCACCAAGTGTTACCTTTTCGTGGACCTTCCCAACAGATAATGGAGTAACCGTTTCACGTGCACCTGTTTTCGCGACCTTGGAAATGTCGACCAATGCTACGTTCACCAACATTGTGTTGTCCAGACCTTACGCTGCAACACTTGCAACTGCAACAGAAAACATGACTACGCAAGGCATTCCAACAGGAACGTATTATTGGCGCATCCGATTGTCAGATGAAGCAGGAAATTTGGGAACAGCACCAACACTTTCACGCCTATTGAATGTGATTCCATGAAAAACAAAGCACTGACTTATGGTTTGTTCATAGTGGTTGGTATTGTTTGGTACCAAGTGTTTATGCGCGTGAAATCGAATTTCGGGGCAGAAGAAGCACTTCCTGTGCGCAACGAAGCAATGAACTTCTCACGGAAAATTGCGAAACCAGATAACTTTCAATTACAAGCCAATTACCGCGATCCATTCACAGGAAAACTCGCTTCAGCAGAAACGGCACCTGTGAATCCAGATCCCAACACGATTTTACCCCAAAACAACCTACCCAAACCCAAACCAGAGCCAGTTGTCATTCAATGGCCAACGATTAAATACTACGGTTTGGTGCGTAAAACAACCGCCAAAGATCCACGCACGCTCATTGCCATCGATGGTTCGATGTACAAGATCAAACAAGGCGAACAAGTCCTAGACAATATTTTCATCCAAAAAGTGACCCGCGATTTTGTGCAAGTTCGTTACAAGAAAGAGGTGAAAACGTTTCAGAAGATTGGGAAGTGAGGGGCCAGTATGTCAAATGGTTGTACCATGTGTATTGTTGTACTTGGATTACAATTATTTGAGAATAAAGATTAAATAATTCAATCTCAGTATTCAAACTACTGATATGATTGAGATACTCTAATTTTTAATCTACTTTGATTTATAATAACCGCTTCAAATCTTCTACCAAAAAGTTCGAACTTTGCTCCAAAAGGTTCACCAAAAGAAAAAAGCATTTTACGCAAGTAAGATGCTTTTTTCTTTTCCCTCTATACTCACGCTCTCACTCACTCTTTTCAGTTTTGAGTGTGAGATTTGAGAGCGGAACCCGTGTTCGAAGATTGAATCAAGTTCCGGATCAGTGTATAAACCGGATCACTCTCCCGCTCACACTGAGTTTGGGCTTTTTTTTAGGGATCAACCACAAAACCAGAGGATTTAAGCGACAGTTATATTCATAAAGCGCATTTAATTATACTTTTATAAAAATGAACTAAAAGAATGACAATAAAAGCCTATAAACCCACAAATCCTCTACTGAAAAAATACATTGAGTGCTTTTATATACTCGAGCAAACTGTTGAAGAAAAACCCGCTACTTATTTTACATTTCCAAGTATTTATACAATTGTTACGATTAGTGAGCAAACCAAAACGTTGGAGACTGAAAATCAAATAACCGTAAAATCGTGCCAATCCAATGCGATTGAAACCAATTTAGTGAGCAATTTCAATGAACCAGTTCTTGTGAATTATGAAGGTAAAATCAATGAAATCACTACTTACTTCAAACCTCTTGGAATAAATCGGTTTATCAATCATGATTTGAGATATTATTCTGAGGGAACTTTTCCTGATTTTATCCCATACGATGATTATAAGGACTCCATGGCGTCCATTCTTTCAATAAAAAATCCCGATGAAAAAATTGAAAAATTAGAATGTTATTGGATTTCAAAATTGAAACCGTTTGAAAATCTTTTGCTAGAACAGATACTCACCGAAATGATGGATGTAAGTAATATAAATCAGTCTATGACAAACTTATCTCATAAAACTGGTCGATCACGAACTACAATAAACAAACATTTTGAAAGACATATTTGCAAAACGCCTTCTCAACTCAGAAAAATAATCAGATTCCGTACAGCTATCCAAAGCCATCTTGAAAATGAAATCAATTTATCGAATAGTCTCGATTATTTTGACCAGTCGCATATGATCAGGGATTTTAGAAAATTGACTGGCTTTACACCAAAAGCGTTTTTCTCTAAAATGGCAATACTCGAAAACGGTCAAATAAAATGGATCTTTGTTTAGTTGGTTTACAAAAATACAATTCTATCGTTTTATTAAATGATAACATTGCAGCTTAATTCTACTTTAAAAAAATGATGAACCTGAGCTTAACAATAATGTTATTCCCCATTTTAATTGTTGGTCAAAAAAACACATCTACTCACCTTGCAAATTACATGCAAGCGCAGGTTGAAGTAAATAATTTTAGTGGAACAGTCCTTGTCACCAAAAACGGTTCCGTTTTATTAAAAAAAGCATACGGTTTAGCAGATTACGAGTGGAATATTAAAAACACGGTAGACACTAAATTTCAGTTGGCTTCGGTAACTAAACAATTTACAGCTACTGCCATTCTTCAATTAGTAGAAAAAGGGAAATTGTCACTGAATGACAGACTAAGTAAATTTTTCCCAGACTACCCAAAAGGCGACAGCATTACGATTCACATGTTGTTATCTCATTCTTCAGGGCTTGCTTTAGGGTTTAAAGAATTGGCTTTAAGCACTATTAGCAGCGATTCTGCCTATTCTGAAATAAAAAAAATACCGTTTGAATTTTCCCCCGGAACGAACAGTGGATATAGCAATATTGGCTATTACTTATTGGCTAAGATTATTGAAAAAGTTTCAGGTGAGCAGTACGCCGTTTTTTTAAGAAAAAATATATTTGAAAAAGTAGGAATGAAGAATACTGGGGTCAGTAATAATGATTCGATCATCGCAAAAAAAGCGAAAATTTATTGTCAATCGGAAAACGGGCTTATCCACAATCCTTACATCAATTGGGGATTTAATATCGGTCATGATGGTGTTTATTCTACCGTTGAAGATCTGGCTTTATGGGACAAGGCGCTATACGGAACCACCATCTTGTCAACGGAAATGAAGAAACAAATGTTTACTTCCCATAACGACCAAAATTGGGGATATGGATTTATAATTAATCCTTTTTATAATCACGGACATCAACTAATTGCTCATGACGGAGGCTTTTTTGGTACAATGACTTCTTTCAACCGATTTACAGATGACAACATCTTTGTGACAGTACTTTCTAATAATGAATCATTTTCATACATCATTGGCTATGGACTTTCAGCAATTGCACTGCAAAAAGAAGTAGAACTTCCCTACAAACATATTCAAACTAAGATAGACACGATGATCTACGATAACTATGTGGGGAAGTACGGGGAAATAGAAATAGTGAAAATTGATGGTAAACTATACTTTAACAGTCTAGAAATGGAACTCCTACCTGAATCACAAACAAGATTTTTCAGAGCAGACAATAACGACAGAACTATTGAATTTATTCAGGACGAATCAGGTAATTTTAATGCGCTAATTTTGACAAAAGGAGGAGTAAAGGAAGTTATAAAAAGAACAATTGAATAAAAAGCACGAATCGCTAACATCGGTTATTTATGACATTTCTCTCACGTGACGTATTTTTCTTTTTGAGAGTGAGAATGAAGAAGGGATCCGAGTTCTAAGATTCGGATTATTCGTCTTCCTCCTTTTTGCTTGCGCTGAAGCTACAGCAAAGGCGCAGAAGGAGGACCGAGGAGGATGACATAAAGATTTCAAATCCACTGCCAAAAGTTCAAGCTTTACACTTTGTACTTAACACTCAGTATCTAAGGAAAGAAGTCTGCAATCGAAATCTTCTAATAGTTTTTACGCAAGCAAGATGCTTTTTTCTTTTACCTCAATACTCCACCCTCACACTGAGTTTATACTTTTCGGATCAAATACATTTCTTAATTTCGAACCCAATAACACATTTACTATTCTTCAATTAAGTATCATTAAAAAATGCAACATACCACGCTCAAAAAGCAAATTGTAATTGACATTTTACACAAATCATTTAAGGATAATCAATCAACAAATTTTGTCATTCGACAGGATCATAAGAAAGACAAGCGAATCAAAATTCTGTTGGAGTACAGTTATGCCAAAGGCGAGCAACACGGAAAGATCTATTTATCTCCTGATCAGCATGCGTGTGCCATAGTACTTTTTCCAGAGCAAGAAAAAACAACGTTGAAAGGTCTTTATTATATGCTAAAACTGCTCTTCGGCAGTATCGGATTATTCCGTGTTGGGAAAATTACAAACCGAGAAAAAACGATTAAGCAACACCATCCTGACCATGAATTTATTCATTTGTGGTATCTCGGCGTAAACCCCGAACAGCAAGGCAAGGGTTTGGGAACTGAATTGATGAATCAAATTCTTGAGGACAGTAAAAAGCTCAATAAGCCCATTTTCTTAGAGACTTCGAATGAGAAGAATTTCCCATTTTATGAACGACTTGGATTTAAACGTATTGCTGAGATGGATGACTTGGGCTATACGCTAAAAATGTACTTGAAATCAATCAACGAGTAGCAAGCTGAGAGAGAAAGAGAAAGATTAATTCACCTATGATTGTTTTGATCATCACGCAGAAATGACGTAGCTATTAATCAAGCATCTTAGGCTTAAAACGACAAACAATTTTTCTTGATTACTCTATTTTTCACCTTCAATTTTCTTGAATAATCTCACCAAAATATTAAAGCGTTTTATTCAATCGAATCAACGTGATTTCTGGATAAATACCTACTCTTCCAGGAAATCCAAGGTATCCGAAACCGCGATTGACGTATAAAAATTGTTTTCCAGTTTGATACAAACCAGCCCATTTTTTATAATAGAATTGAACAGGGCTGAATTTGATGCCAAATCGTTCTATCCCGAATTGCATGCCATGTGTATGACCTGAAAGTGTTAAATCGATCCCTGAACCTATAACTTGTTCGTCAAAATGAGATGGATCATGCGACATTAAAATAGAAAATGCATCCGTTGAAATGGCTCCACTCGCTTTTTCCAAATCACCGCTTTGACGAAAGGGTTTCTTTCCCCAGTTTTCTATTCCAATCAAAAAAGCACCTTCATCCATTGAACTTAATTGAACATGTTCGTTTAGAAGTGGCGTAAAACCTATTGCACGATGCATTTCAATGAGCGCAGCTAAATTGGATTTTTTATCTTCTTTGGCATCCCACGGTACATAATCACCATAATCATGATTGCCCAGAATACTGTATTTCCCCATTTTCGCTTGAATTTGCAGAAATAGTGGTTCCCAGCCATGCATTTCCGAAGCAATATTGTTGACTAAATCACCTGTAAACAATACATAATCTGCTTTTAATGAATTGATTAAATCGATGGCTTTTTGTACTTTATGGTATTGATTGAAAAAACTACCAATGTGTATATCACTGATATGAATAATCCGTAAACCGTTCAAATCGGCTGGTAAATGCTGGAAATCAAGATCAATCTCGTGTGTTTTCCAATTCCATCTTCCCCAAATAATACCTGCAACAATTGCAAGAAACAACATGCCAGCAACTGCCCAACCAATCCATTGAATGAGTGGAAGACCAATTACGGAAAAACTGAGTCCAAAAGGTAAATAAGCTACCGTAGGAATGCCTGTTGCTACAACCAATCCAAAGGCATAAAAAGCTCTGCGGTAATTCGTTGTTTGCTTGCGCCTGTAATTGCTCATCATCACAACAATGCTCGTCAGTAACACCACAAGCTGCAGTATTCCAAAAACGAGCGTTACCGGATTGTTTAATTGAAAGAGATGATAAGAAAAGAGTGATTGCGCGCCTATAATAAGTGTTAATATCAATAAGAAAATCATCTGAGTTGCGTTTGAAATGTGTTCTATAACGGAACATGTAAAATTACGACTCTGTTTAATTCGGCAATTGTTTTTCAGCCAATGTTCGTTAAAAACCCAAATTCATTCAATAAACAACAGTCTGTGTAAAACTTAAAATACCAACAAGAAACATTATAGCTATATTGGTACAAACTTTATTCCCTATGAGTCGAAATTTGTATATCGTCCCACATGATTTAACCGCCGTTGGAGATACCGCATTAGACTATGCACTATTCTTAGGTAACCACGTTAGAACAGAGGTTATGTTACTTAATTTGGTTGATAACAAGGCCAAAATTCCAGCAGTTAAACAAAAATTAGAGGCTATCGTTGCCAATAAAAATGTTTCCGCGAATACGGAGGTTTCTATTTTTGTTACAGTTGGAGATATTTTTTCTGATATTTCGAAAATTGCCAATAAAGAACACGCACAACTCATTATTATGGGTACACATGGTGCAAAAGGCTTCCAGAAATTAACTGGAAGTTATGCAATGAAAGTCATTACAAGTTGTGATGTACCTTTTATGATCGTTCAAGATGGTACGAAACACGTGGAAATCAAAAACATTGTTGTTCCAATTGATCTTACCAAAGAAAGCTTACAAATCGTAAGTCCAGCTGGTGATTTAGCTCGTATTTTTGACGCAACCGTTCACGTGATTGGCGAACGTCACAATGATGAGGGGCTTTCTCAACAAACAAAAAACAGGGTGCTTCTCATTCGTAACAAATACGATGAAAAAGGTGCCAAATGCGAAGTACATCTCTTGAAAAATGGTGGTTCTTACTCAAAGAAAATCATTCAATATGTGAGTGAAACAGGGATCAACGTTATTGCGATAGCTTATCACTCAGAAAGTTTATTACCTCAATTTGATTCATTCGCTCAATCATTGATTACCAATGACTTGAAATTACCTTGTATGATTTTGGCAGCAAAACAATCAGGGAATTTGTATTTCTAGTTCACTTTTAAACGTTAGGATTTTTTTTACCTTGTTTGGATAATTGAAACAAAACGAGCAAATTTCACTGAACTGATACCTTAAAGGCTATGTTCTCTGTTGTCTCCTATGTGGTTCATATTATGCTTTAGCATTCTGGTTTAGTGTTTCAAATAATCCATACCTTTGCCCCATGAATATCGGATGCTGGAACACCCTGAAAATTGATCGTTTTACACCTCCAGGTGCTTTTTTGCTTGATAGCGAAGGAAATGACGTGTTGTTACCCAACAAATATGTGTTGGATGAATACAAAGAAGAAGACGAATTAAAAGTATTTATTTACAAAGATTCTGAAGATCGAATTGTTGCTACAACACGTGTTCCCTTTATTCAACTCAACCAATTTGCTTATTTAAACGTATTAGAAGTCAACCAACACGGGGCTTTTTTGGATTGGGGATTGGAAAAAGATTTATTGGTTCCATTTCGTGAACAACCAAAAGACATGGAAGAAGGTAGAAAATACCTTGTCTACATGTACTTGGATGAAGCAACACAACGTTTGGCAGCAACTGCACGAACAATGCCTTTCTATGAATCTGCATTGGATTTAGTAGAAAAAAATGCCGCTGTTGAATTATTGATATGTGAAACCACCGAATTAGGAACAAAAGTCATTGTCAACAACCGTTTCAAAGGACTGATTTTCCAAGGTGATGTTCACCGAAGATTGCGCATGGGTGAACGAACAGTTGGTTTTGTAAAGAATGTTCGGGAAGATGGTAAACTGGATATTTTGTTGCACCCAGAAGGTTATGAAAAAGTAGAACCATTGACGCGGAAATTGCTCCAAATCATCACTGAAAAGGGCGGATTTATTTCTATTACGGATAAATCAGAACCAGCAGAAATTCAAAAATTAACAGGCTGGAGCAAAAAGACCTTTAAACAAGTAGTTGGAAATCTGTATAAACAACGGTTGATTGCCATTCACGAAAATGGAATTGCGATTGTAGAAGACACGGAAAACGATTAAACTGGAAGTGAAGTAATTCTTCATACCAAAATACCTTGTATTGTAATGATCGCTGATCTAAAAAATAAAATCCCGCTCGATTACTCGAAGCGGGATTCTTTTTAGACTGTTTTCCGTAAGGAGAATCTTTATTTCTTCATAATCTTATACGTTTTCACTTGTCCGTTATGAAGTACGTTTACAAAGTAAACACCATCCGTTAACTCTGATAAGTTAATGGTCGTAATGGCTGTTTTCGGTTCGATCATCTGAACTGTTTGACCTAACGCATTTGTCAATGTAATACGCTCAGTGGTAATCGATCCAGTTGCTACGTTTACTGACTCTGTTGCTGGATTCGGATAAACTTGAACCCAATCAGCAGTTGTTTCAGAA
>JAYSRF010000072.1:0-1900 GCA_043721195.1 Fluviicola sp.
ACATTTAGGGGGACAGTCAAGCAGTTGAACGGGGAAGAAATTCAAGTCTGCTTTGATGTGAAGTACGTACCTGATTTGTGGTGTAATCTCTTTAGTATCGGTACAGCATTACATAAGGGATGGAAGTTGTCAAATGAAGGAAGTAAATTCATTTTGACAAAAGATGGGACGAAGATTAATTTCGATCGTAAGACAAATGCAGGTGATGGACATACGATGATGGTTCTAATTGAACCGAAATCGAAAAACTTACCTGTTGAAACAGCATCGGCTGCAACCAACCTGAATGCGAAAAGGATGAACATCAACGATTTACATCGTTTGCTCGGACATCCAGGTAACGCAAAGGTGAAAGAAATGGCAAAATACATGAATGTCATGTTAGTTGGTAAATTAGAAACGTGCGAATTTTGCAAGTTGAGTAAAGCGAAACGTACAAAAATTCCAAAAATTAATACGAATAAAACAAACGTACCTGGTCAACGAATCTACGTTGATATTGCACCGATCAAGTCAACCAGTGCTGGAAACAGCAAATACTGGTTAATTGCTGTCGATGAGGCGACCGATGTCAAATGGTCGTTTTTCTTGAAAAAGAGGAGCGATTTTTCGGGAGAAATGTTAAAATTTGTGAGTAAGATGAAATGTGACAAAAGTGAAGTCATGTACTTACGCATGGATAACGCAGGCGAGAATCGTGGATTCCAAGATTATGCCGCGAAGAGAGGATTCGGGGAATTGAAGTTCGAGTTCACAGCTCCTGGAACTCCCCAGCAGAACGGTATCGCCGAGCGAGCGTTCCCTACGCTACTGGGTAGAGTTCGTGCAATGATGAACAATGCAGGATTCGATCGCGATATGCGCGGTAAACTGTGGGCAGAATGCGCGAATACCGCCACGCTGATTGAAAACAGCATGCCAGACGGTCCAGGACTCGATCCACCAATCGTGAGACTCAAAGGGGAAAATTATAAGTGGGTACAGGAATTACGTACCTTTGGTGAAATGGCAGTACTTACCAATACTGCTGGTATGGGTTTTACAGATAAATTGGACGATAAGGGCCGAACCTGTATTTTTGTGGGATACACCGCAAACTTCCCTAGCGGTACCTTTCGGTTCTACAATGACGCGACAGGTAAAATCCTACATAGTAGAGATGTTAATTGGCTTAACAAAACTTGGGGTGAATATATGAATATTAAAAATAAGAATATTATAGAAATTCACGACGACGATTCTGCAGGTAGTTATGATACCTGGGAAATGCAGGTAGAGGAAGAACAAGTGGTAGAAGTTGAACCTGAAAATCAAGACTATGCAGAACAAGGAGGGAATGAAGAAGTAATCCCAGAAACCCAAGTCAGTGCTAGGACAAGTGGATTGGCACGTGAGATGTACAATCTGAACACCAACTACAATCAAACAATGGAACAGAAAGTTGAAGATATTGAGAATTTGGAATTGGCCTGTTTGGGAGCAATTGATAGTGGATTCAATGAGCCAGCAAATTTCAAAGAAGCATGGAATCACGAAGATAGCAATTCTCGTGAGAAATGGAGACAAGCCATCATGAAAGAATTTGATGACATGACTCAGAAACAAGTTTGGAAAGTCACAAACAAATCAAGTGTTCCAAAAGAAAGGAAATTGATTGGAAGTAAATGGGTTTTTAAATTAAAGAAAAACGGGACACATCGAGCAAGGCTTGTTGCACTTGGGTATAGCCAGATTGCAGGTGTTGATTTTACAGACAATTTTGCTCCTGTAATTAATGATGTGTCATTCAGGATTATTTTGTTATTATATTTAATGAAACATTATGATTCAAAAATTATTGATGTCGAGACAGCGTTCTTGTATGGTGATCTGGATGAAGAAATCTTCATGAAAATTCCAG
>JAYSRF010000073.1:0-13088 GCA_043721195.1 Fluviicola sp.
CTAATTTTTCGCGTTCTGGTAATCCTCCTCCAAATCTGATTAAATGATTTGGATGCATAATATGTTCTCTTAGTATATTTTTTGTGTGAATTTTTGAAAAAATTGAAAAATCAAAATTGTTTACCCATTTAAGAAATTCACCTTCTAATTTAATACCACCAACTGTTGTATCAATTTCACAGTACTTATCCCAATTGTTTATAATTGAATCTTTTAATTCGTTGGGGTT
Source organism: Fluviicola sp. (assembly GCA_043721195.1). Classification (GTDB taxonomy): domain Bacteria; phylum Bacteroidota; class Bacteroidia; order Flavobacteriales_D; family Crocinitomicaceae; genus Fluviicola. The sequence continues at coordinate 230 of JAYSRF010000073.1, forward strand.
TTGAAGTAATTTAGAAAGTGAAGTTCCACATCCTTTTGGAGAAACAAAATAATATTTTCTTGGTATTGGATATTCTAATTTAAAAGTATAGTATAATATTTTAATGAACTCCTTGTAAACCTGAGAAGGTCTTAAAGCTGTTTCGTAATGTTTGCATTGAAAACAGTCCCAAATATAGTTTGGTGTGTTTTTATCAGAAACATAACCAACTACATCTATTCCTTTATCACCTGGTCCCCCAAATCTTTCAGTATCTATATACTCAGCTTTTTTTATATCAATCCATTCTTTAATAAATTCTTCCCAGTCATCAAATGACATATGTTCAATCATTTTAAGAGGTATTATTCTCTTGCCGTAATTTACTTGATGTGATGTTTTGTAATATGTCATTTGTTCTTTTTAAGCTTTCTGCTAACGTTTCGCTACTTTGAGATGGCTAGAAGTTCGTAACCGCTCAATTTTCGGCTTAACGAAAAGTTGATGCGAAACGTTAATTCCACTAAATTCCAGCTAGCTCAAAATGGCTGATAGCTGTTGCCGTTTTATGAACTGTTATTCGTAGGTTTTTATTGTCGTTAATAATTCAGTTTTAAAGTCATAGATTTCGTCTAAAGAAGAAATCAGCTTTTTCTCTCCGTTATCTTTTCCGTTATGGAAAAGTTCAACGTATTTATTTGCGGAATTAAAATGTAATCGACAAATCGGTTTTCTGTTATTATCATCTAATAAAATACCAAAATAAGATTGGGTATCTCTAAATGCAATCCTTGATGAAGGTAAAACTTCTCTTAAAATTGCTTTTACAATTTGTGAACCTTCAATTTCTTCTTCTGTTGTGATAAATTTTGGAGTTTCTACATTTTCGTCAATCGCAGTTGTTTGTTCAGTTGCCTTTGAAGGAACGTTTTCAGATATATTTAAAGCATTTTTTAATCTAAAGTTTATCGTTTCATTTATTGAAGTAGAAAATGCTTTTTTAGTATATTCCTTAAATGCAACCAATCTTGGAGCAGTCAAAGGTTTATTGAAAAATCGATTTACTAAAAGACGAACCATTTCGTCTGAAGGTTCTTGTATTTCTTTTTCAAATTCTTTTCTAATTGCTTTTATATATTTCAATCCTTCTGCGGAATCTAAAATTTCTTCAAGATTATAACCATTTTTAGAAAAGTTATGTAAAATTTTTAAACTTGTTTCTTTCAAGTCTGATATGTCTAAAGTAAAAAATGGTTTTTCATCCATAATATTAGGTTTCTCTAAATCGGCATAAAAGTTATAAATATGACCATTTGTTAAAACACCAAAACGAGATTTTGAAACGTGATAATATCTATGGAGTTGAGAATTATGAGCATCAACATTTTCATTCCATTTTTTACATTCAATGATTAAAATTGGTTCGCCATCTTTTTTAATGACGTAATCTATTTTCTCTCCTTTTTTAGTACCAATATCACAAATATATTCAGGAATTACTTCTGTTGGATTAAAAATATCATAACCTAGTATTTGAATAAAAGGCATTACAAAAGCATTTTTAGTCGCTTCTTCTGTATTTATTTGGTCTTTTAAAGAATCAACTCGTTCATGTAGTTGTTGTAATTTTAATTTTAAATCTTCCATGGTTTTTTATATTTTTTCAATAAGCACTATTTCTCTGTTTTACTGTTCGGTTACAGCTAACGGTTCTGCTATAGGCAATGTGGCGCTTCACTCGAAAATAATTGTTGTGCCATTTTGCTTACAGCATGTTAGGAGTTCGTTATTTGATTTCAATTTTTAATCCCAACGCATTTGCTTGATTCAAAAATTGTTTAATATTCTCAGGATTCCATTGAGTACAGGTCGCAATTGTCTCGTCTGATAACTTTATTTCTTCGTTTGGATTTATGTAATGTCTTTTGTGTCCCCAACGCTGATAGATATCTTCTGCATTGAATTTTGTATCAAAGACACCGAAACCACCTTGAATTTTATCAGGAAATTTTGTTTTTAGTTCCGCGTATGTCATTGTTGGATTATTTTCAATATAGCTTTTGATTACAGCATTTACCAACCGTCCTTTATTATATTCTGAACCATTAAAAATAAATTTGGAATAGTCTTTACTAAGGTATTTAAATCGGAAAAACGTATCCGAAATAACGTAAATTTCGTTTGACGGGCTTTTAAATCTTTTGATTGTCATTCCTGCAATTGGAACTCCATTATACTCATATCCTTCACTCAGTTTATCTCTGAGAGAATTAGAAATGTTTCCACCAACTAAAATCCCCACCCATTTTGGATTAGTCGGTTCAGTCCAATAGTCAGGATTAATTTTAATAATTTGGTCTTTCTGATTAATATAGTCTTCGAGTTGACTTAAACTCAAATCATTTATTTCATTAAGTTTAATTTCAACAATTCCGAGATATTCACCAGAATATTTTGTCAAAATATCAATTCTTCCATCTCCTGTTTTTCTGCCTTGTTTTAATGCTATTTCAGCGTCTAGTATTGTAACGTCATTAAAATTTTCTTTGTCAAGTTTTAAAATTTCCTCGTTTTCTAAAAGATATGCTTCCATTGCTAATTCTTTCCAAAAAGGATATTCCTTTAATGTAATGTTGTTTGCTGTAATCTGTCTAAATATTTCCATTCGTGTTGGTTCTTTTAGAATAACGCCTAACTAACTTATATGTCCCATAACTTGATCCTTATAAAACAGCCCTATGTTTTAGAGGTCTCAGAAATAAGGAACTTATTTATACTGAATGCAGTGTTTTTCAAATGTGTCACATGAAAATCATTTGTGTTTTTCTTAATATCCATTGATTTTTTTGTGAATGTGTTCAGTTTTTCATTGTGAATATTACCTCAATAGTAAGCATAATACTAAAACCGATTCAGTTTTCTGAAATTTTTATTTGAGTTCAACCTAAACCTTCACCGCAACCAAAATGTATAGCTATTCCAGTTCTAACACTAAAGTGTATAGTAATTTCAGAAGTGTATAGCTATTTTAGCACGACAACCTAAATGTGTATAGTAATTTCAGTACGGGACAACCGATGAAAATTTTCGATTCTTAATCTTATTTAACTGTTTTGATCTGGAATAATGTGTAATAATCTGTTTTCAACGTACTATATTAGGTCTCAAACACACCTAATCATTAAAAAAACAGTAGTCTTCCAAGAATTCTACTTATCGTTTATAGAATTCTTGTAAACAATCCTTTTTTTTTGCTAAAACCTAGGAATATAATAGTGATAAGTACTGTAATGACTTGGTTATAATCAACCTAATCACCTCCTAAATCGGTTCAAAACTAAAATGAATAGTTGAATATCAAAAGATTATAATTTATTTTTTGATAAATTCTGGATAAAACAAGATAAATTAAAACATAGAATACTATTACCTTCTGTTTCTTCTAAAAAGCATTGCGGTAAACCACATTTTTTCTTCGGTAAACCACAATTTAACACATTAATTGACAGTTTTTTTGATTTTACATACCGCTCATACAATCTATTCAGTACGTTTGAAAATAATTCTTGAAAAAATGAAGCAAAACGTAAATAGATTACGATCAAGTGGTCTACATTTGTATCATCAATATAATAAATGTGTAACTTTTTCGTTTATATCAATTAGTCAATAGACCATCAAAATCAAGTTTATGAGAACAAAACCATTTTTCACTGCAAAGAATTTTAACTTCACTCAACCAGAAGGGAAAATTCGTAATTTTACATCGAAACTTTATCTTAATCAATCAATGAAAATTGCATTATTCACTGTGTTTAGTACCTTGTTCTCTTTACAATTGCTAGCTCAAGCACCACAAAAATCATTTACTGAGAAACTTGATGGTATTAAAACATCTAGTAAAGAATTAACCAAGAACGCTTCAACAGATAATTCCTCCGTTGGGCAATCGGGTGTTATGAATACTTCCGTTCCATTGGTGACGGTTTCCTCCAGAACGATGTCTTTCCCATTGCAATTACAGTATTCATCAGGTATTACTGTAGATCAACAAAGCGGTTCAGTTGGACTTGGTTGGGCTTTGCCAATTGGTAGTATTGTACGTGATTTTGGGGCTTATGAACCTGATTATAGTTCAACCTATCATGAGGCTGATATGTTCAATAAAGTGGATGAAACTGCAGGTTCAAATGCTTATAAAGGGAAATTTGCCACCATTAATGGAACAACAATTAATCCTACAGGAAACAACCAGTATTTAGGGTATGATGCAATAGAAAATGTTGATGAGCGAGTAATGCCGTTAAGTGACAAGTATAACATTCAAGTAGCGGGATCATTATCAAATACCTTTTGGAACAATGGATTGATTAACCAATCTCATAATTGGAAACTCAATGAATTTGAAAACTGGAAAATTGAACACACCGTTAAAACCTATACCATTTCACAAGAGTTTTCGCGCATAAATGAAGTCAACTTAGTTGATCAAAATGGAACAATGTTGCTCAATAAAAGTTATGCAGCTGCAATTGGTGTTTTTCCTTATGTAAATAATGGATATGCTATCGTTCCTGCTGCTGGATCAGAGTCATTCAATCCTTCTGAAAACGAACGTGTAGTGCGATACGAAGATTTTGAAAAGTTCATAGTTACAGATGATAATGGTACACGCTATGTTTTTGGAAGGGCACTTCGTGGGCAGAAATTTGTATTTAGTGACGATCCTTATTGGAGTAATAAGTCTACTAATGGTTATGAAAATTCTGCAAATGGAAGTTTTTGGAAAGTGGATTATATCGCCGAATGGTTACTCACAGAAATTCAGTCAGTGGATTACGTTGATTTGAATGGTAACGGAATAGCTGATGATGCTGATGCAGGAGATTGGATGCGTTTTGAATACACTGATCCGATAAAAGTAGAAGATAGCTATTTAGCAGGACAGACAAGTGAAAAAACTGATCAAACCGTTCCCAAATACCGTGAATGGTCAAGTTTTTCACAAACAGATCGTGCATCTTCATTGATGCGTGAATTGGCTTATCTTACACGTATTGTTACTCCAACGCAAGAATTGGATTTCACTATTTCTGAACGGTATGATGTAGATCACGATTATTATACAAAACCTGCCAATCGAGTTGGAAACAACTATTATTATGAGGACAGGAAATATACCTCGCAAGGTTCTACAACGGATTTTGATATTGAGTACCCTGTAGAGACCATGAAATATGATTCCATTCGTGTGAAAAGTCGTTTAATTGATAAACGATTGTATCCAAATGAATCTAATTTATTGGGTACAATTGTATTGAATTATGCTGCAAAAGGAAGTGCAGAAGAATTGGCTGTATCTAGTTATTTGATTCGAAATAACAATAAGTTAGAAAAACTGTTAAGTAATGGTCAATTAATTGGTAAGCCAAGTAGATCAGCTAACTTTAATATGGAAGAATATTACAGTGCAACAGAAAAACGTGGGAAAACCACATTGTTGGGTGTTGAGTTTTTCGGAAGTAATCCGCATATTAATGATAAAACAGCTTATAAATTTGAATACGGTTACAATCCAAGTTACGATGAAATTCACAAACGTGAAATTGTACGTGCTTACCATTTCCCATCTCTACGACAAGGTTCATCTAGTGCATATTCTCCAAATCCGTTGAATAAGGGGGATCTTCCTATTAACTATCAACAGAAAATTTTAGGCGCATCTGGATTAGCTTATACAAGTACTTCTCACGTTAATTTATCACCGTATGATTTTTTAATTGATTTCCCTTACGAAGAAAAACTATATACATTTAATTCCAGCAATGCATCAATTACGGCTTATGTAGTAGCAGGTGCAATTACTGAACTCTACCCATTGACTACAACTCCAATTGCCCATCCATTGAAACCCATCAAAGATGTTTTTGGCTTTTTGTATGCTGCTAATTGTACCATTGCTTCAAGCGCATGGTCGATGACAAAAATTACTTATCCAACTGGCGGGCAAGTGACTTTTGAATATGAACAGGGTTCATTTACTCCATCTACAGAATGGAACATAAAAGAACATGAAATTCCTGTTTTAGCTGAATACAATGCGCTTGCTAAACAACGGTCGTATGTGCAAGATTCTCGTAATAGATATTATGCTTCGACTTATGCAACAAGTACGTTAAGTCCCAAAAAACTAACATCGACATACGAAGTATCACTTCCTACAAGTTTTGGCGTACGTCTTAAACGAAAAACGATTGATGACCGCTTAAATCCAGCAGTAGTTGTTAATTATGAATTTGAAAACGGACGCTTTACAGCCTTACCTTCTGCATACATTCAATCAGTTGTTGGTGGATTTAATCAGTTCATTACACGCGAAAATCATCGTCATGTTGTTGAAAACGGACATTACCTTGCATCTGGAACAACGGGATATACCTATGATTTTCAAGAAAAAATGAGTTACCTCGCTCATACCAATATCGCATTGGATGATTATAACTCGATTCACTTTTACCAATCGATTAAAACCAAACAAGCGGATAATTCATTTACCAAAACCATTTATGGTCCGATTCAAGGAACTACGATTGATTACCCTATTTATAACCTCTATTGTTTCCGTTTACCAAGTGCAGATTGGGGAAATCGATTAACACTTGCGGGAGACAATGTTAATCGTTTACCAATTACAGTTATTTCAGAAGAATCGTATCAAGCTGGTGCATCAACTCCCTATCAGAAAGTTGATTATACTTATGAGCGCATTCCGATCATTACAAAATCACTTACGGTTGAATACACTATTGGCACACAAAACCCCAATACAGTGAAATTATGGGATAATGAATTTGAAATTTTTGTTCCTGATATTCAAGGATCAGCACAAACCTATTCTTTTTTAAGTATTCTGGTTCATAATGAACTATACTTACCATTACCTTATTTTACAACCAATTCCTATTCGTATCAGCGTTGGGGATCGTTCAAAATGGTGGTGAAGAAAAAGGTAACGAATTACAAAGGTTTAATTTCTACCAATGAATATACCTATGATCCAATATCGTATGTTTTGCGAGAAGAAAAGAGTTTTGTACTTAATCAACCAGAAATATACCTTACGCGTTATGAGTATGCGCACGAAACCTACAATACTTTAACACCTAAGTTTAGTAATCTGAATCTGTTTAAGATTCCAACAAAAACAACAACTTATTTAGGTTCTGTTACTGCTACAAATGCATTATCTGCTAATGTAATGACCTTTGATTATTCCTACGCTGTTCCAAAACCTTTGAATAGTTATCAATATGAAACTACACTAGTTAATCAAACGACAGGTGTGTTTACACTTCCTGCATTTGATCCTACTTCACCCAATTGGAGACCAACAGAAGCTAATTTCTATACTTATAATCGTGCAGCTAACCCAATCTCAACTCGAACAAACCAACTCTACAATAAAACAGTTGTAGGAAATGGTTTGAACACTACAAAAGCAACCATTAGCGGAACTGAACGACCATTTGATGCAACCTATACAGGATTTGAGGATTTCAGTAAACGTGCCTTAAACACATCATGGAATACTTCTAGTTATTTAGAAGAAGAATGGTTGACAAATGAAACAGCAACAGCAATTGTTCCAGCTAAAATAGGTACTTCAAGTGATGAATTGGTCTGCCCAAATAGTTCCGCGTTCCCATTTAGTAATAATACACTTTACCATGTTGTTTCTGTCAATTCGACCGCTGATTTAACATTGGGCGATCAAGTAACCCTTTCCTTTGACTACAATGGTAATACGACTCAATTTACTACAGAAATCACAACTATTTTACCTGCCTCAGTGCTACTTCCAGCAACACAACAATATTCCTATAATTATTTAGTTTGTTTTAGCACAACACCGTCAATTCCATCGGTTTTTCCCTTACAGGGTGTTTTCACCAACGTAACACTCACAAAAGCAACGCCATTCTACCGTCTTTCAAGTGCCTATTCACGAACAGGGAAATACAGTTACAAACTTCCTACCATTCGTACACAAGGAGAAACAGCCAAAACAACTCCCATTCGTCCAGTAAAAATTGAACAACAATTGATAGCAACAGAATGTATGGTTGGTCAAAATCCAGATGAAATAGTTGCCAAATCAACTGGAAATGCTCCATCAAGTTGTTATTGGGATTACCAAGCAAGTGTTTGGTTGAAATACGACAAAGATTTGGTGATGTCTACTCCAACTTCTGAACCAGTTATTACACAAAGTGATGATGTGAGTGCAGATGCCATTTATAGACGTGGAACTGTAAATACAACAACGAATCAAGGAATAAAAATTATCTGCAAAGTTTGGAATTCAACACGTACACAGGTGATTGAAGAATTTGTGTTCTACCCACAAGCAATGAATACAGCTTGGCAACAATTTACTGTTGATATTCCGATTTTTAAAGGACCAAAACAATGGGTAGATGTGTATGTTGAAAATAATTTAACACAATCAAATCCTAGCTTCCAAACTGCAAAATCGGTGTATGTAGATGATATAGTGGTTTATCCAAAAGAAGCAAAGTACAACTATGCTGTCTATGATAAATTTGGAAACACAACCTATTCTATCAATAATGACGATGTATACACACAAGCAATTTTTGATGCCAAAGGGCGAAATACAGCGACGAAAAACGCCTATAATAGAACCGTTGTTGAAATAGAATACTTTGAGCAACCAGATTGGTTAACTGCTCACAACCATTTAACCCAACGTCAATGGATTGCAAATGGCTTATACAACGATACACGTTACTATTTAGATGGTTTTGGAAAAACCAAACAAGCTATGGTTTCCAACAATGTGCGCAATTCACGAATGGTTTCTGAAACCAATATCTTTAATTCCAAAGGTCAAGTGTACCGTGCTTACAAACCGTATGCATTAAACGGACAAGCATTAAGTCCCAAATACGACGGTGGTTTTGTTGAACAAACTCAAGCATTGTATGGCTCAAATTATGCTTACACCGAAGTTACGTTTCAGGCAACACCTGACACTAAAATTTCAACTGTTTCTCAACCTCGATCAAATAGTGAAGCAACAATTGTGAGTTCACAATCTGATTATGTGAATACTGTTGTTGTAACACATCCTTATTTAAGTTCCAATGCAACTTTTGCAACAGGAACATTAATTGTAAATGAATTGATCAATGAATTGGGGAGTAAAACACGAACCTACATAGATAATTTAGGTCGTGTAATCATGGAAGAACATGAGATCGGGAATACCCATCAACAAAATACAGATGGATCAATTACCATATTGGGGACAAATTTAGGCTATGCTCAAACTTGGTTTGTGTACGATGGTGCAGGACGAATCACAGCCACCTATGATCCAGATGGTAAAAAGACAGAGTATTTTTACAATAGTTTAGGACTCGTTATTAAATCCATTTCGCCTGACAAAGGAAAAAGTGAAATGCGTTATGATAAATATGGACAAGTGCGTTTTGTGAAAAATGCCCGTGATTATGAAGCAATTCAAACCAATAATTATGGATGCGATCAATTTAAGTTCATGAAATACGACAAATGGGGACGAGTTATTGAAAGTGGTGTATTAACCGTTGCGCCTAACTCATTGGGTGGTAGTTCCAGTAATCCACCTTTTCCAACTGCTGAGTTCTTTGATGATTATAGCAAGGTGAACGATCAAAATTTCCCATCATCTACACAACCTTTTGTTCAAATTCATGCCAAATCGGTTTATGATGGTTCACGCATGTTGTATGCTAGTAGTGATTCAATAAACCAAACTGTTTACAGTGAACATGGATTGGACAATACAACCTATCTCTATTCACCTGCTAAAATTGATCAAACCACTTATTCCTTTATGGCAGATGGACAATCAGCTAAAACAGTCTATGCTTATGATGGATTGGCTGGATTACACACTATTACATTGGTCTACAATGAATTGAGACAGCCAATTGGTAAAGACTACACCAATTCTGTCAATAACAATCATAATTTTAAATGGCGTGAAACCTTAGATAACCTAGGAAGGGTTGCAACAACGTCCACGATTCACAATTCTATAACCACTCAAACGGGTAAAAATTACTTTGACCCAATGGGGAATTTGGTTATGATGGGAGTTGGTTCAACGGGGGTAAGCACCGATCCGCATATTGATTATCAAGTGATCAAAAAAGACATTCGCGATCAGTTGACCAGTCAAATGAGTAAGTTTTTCCGCGTTGGATTGACCTATAATGCAGCTGGAAACATTACCAATCAATACTGGAGCAACGAACACTTTGACCCAGCAACGGCGAATTCATCGAATATCAATCAATATGCCTATACATACGACAAAATGAACCGTTTGATAGGGGCAGATTACAAACAAAGTACGTTAACGAGTAATCCATTTGCTTATTTTAATGCTGTTTCAGGAACGCTACCGAATGATTTCTCGTGTTATGTGAATGAAGGTGACGTTGTTAGTTTCTTGCATCCTTTTTATGCAGAATGGGAGGAAAACATCGATCATGGCGATAATGCTGAACAAAGCGCAAAGTGTTTAGAAGTGATCAATGAATTACAAGCGAATTACGTTTCGAATAATGTTCCGTATGCTGTAATGAGTCGAAATCAGAGGGATCAGTTTTTAGCTGATTTTTTCACGACCTGCGATGATAAAAAATACGACATTATGGCATTTGAAATTTATCAAGCCACTAAGGCGGATAACCAATCTCACATTGATTCTATCCAAAAAGATGGCTTAACGGTAGAGAAAATGAAATATGTCACTTTATTGTTAATTGACATGCCTTTCATCACCAATCAAGATTGTTTCCCTAATCCCAATGCTACAGCTTATGGTTATTTACCTGATTTTGTAACTCCTACTGCAACAACGAATTCAACAAAATACGATGCAGCATATTGGTATTCAGAAAATGGTAATATGACGCAATTGAATCGCAATGATGATGGTATAACAAATCCTATTAAAACGATTCAAACTTACACGTATTCGAATTCATTAAACAATCGATTGACAAATGTAGTTTGGACAGTCGCAGGTAATTCAATTGACCAATGTAATTATAGCTATGATGCTACTGGAAATTTATTAAACGATAGTCGAAATGGTGTTTCTTCAATTAAGTATTCAACTTATGATGATATGCCTACAACTATTGTCAATACAAATGGTTCTCATGAATACCGCTATTTTGGTGGTCAGCGTTCAGTAAAAGAAATCAGCGATATAGACCGCGAATACTACATTGATGATATTGTATTGAACCAATTGGGTTCTGTAAAAAGTTACCAAACTGCAAATGGGTATGTTACTCCCAATTCTACCACAAATGGAGTAGATCATTTTTACAATGTGAAAGATTGGTTGGGAACAAATCGTGCGGTATTAAGTAGCAATGGAACGGTGATCAATGCATCTGACACTTATCCTTATGGCAAGAAATTACCAGGGCGCAATGAATTCAATTCTTCGTATGAAGGGTATCGTTACCAGTTTACAGGGCATGAATTGGATGGTGAAACAGGGTATCAATATCATGGTGCGAGGTATTACAGTGAAGAATTGGGAAGGTATATGAGTGTTGATCCGTTGGCGGATCAAAGATATTGGATGTCGTCATACAATTTTGTTCAAAATAATCCGATTATCAGAATTGATCCAGACGGTAGGTTGGACACTAAATTTGTTGATGATGAGGGTAATACCATTGTTGAAACTGATGATAAGAGCAAGGATGTTTACGTAATTCATGATGTTAATAAAGAAGAGTTTATAGAAGATCTTAGTTCTCTAGCAAATAATAACAAAGACAAAAATGCTGATGAAAATAAAAAGTTAGGTCAAAAATATGGTGTTATTCTGGATAAGCTAATTACTGAATCTAAGTACAAAGTTTATGATGGTGATGGTGATTTTATGATTGGTTATAATTGCGGTTATGACGCAGGGTTGAATTGGTCTACACTTGGTAATTGTGGCGGGACACTTGGTAATTCATCGCAATCTGGTGGAGGAAAAAGTTCATATGCTGTAATAATTGGTAAGGAGCATGCTAAGAGTGGTAAAATGAATATTTTTGATCCTAAGATCAAAAACAACAAAGCAGAGTATATTATTAAAGAATATACCGTATCGTATTATAAAATGGGAGATAAAATCACAGAGAAACGCCGTGGACCTGTAAAAAAATAAATAAATATGAAATTTGATAAGAGTTCAATGAATAATGTATTATTCTATGTGTTACTAGTTTTTACATTTGAATATTTGATAGTATGTTTTTCAAATATATCTACAATATTTTTTCTAACTATAAAAACAAGTTTTTATGAAAAAACATCCTTATTTGTGATAATTACACTTTCGTTATCCATGTTTATTTATTTATACAATAAATTGATTCTTGTTAAGAAAAGGAGTTTGTTTTTGTTTTTAATGTTTATCAGTTTAAACATTTTAAACGTCTATACAGATAAAATTTTAGGTCAAAAAATGGTTGATATGAATCAGGCTTTTCTTTCTAGATACTTAGCATATACTGGTTGGATTTCTTTTCTTATTTACATTAGTAAATATATATTAGTGGCTTTTTTAGTTTTATTATCTATAAGAAGTTCAAAACTAAAACAGCAATAAACCTGTTCGAATTTTCTGTATTAAATTTTAAATACAAACTATTATAATAGAGTTTAAAAATATTGAATACTTATTGGAGTAATTAGGTAGAATCAAATAGAATCAAATAGAATCAAATAGAATCAAATAGAATCAAATAGAATCAAATAGAATCAAATAGAATCAAATAGAATCAAATAG
>JAYSRF010000074.1:0-39563 GCA_043721195.1 Fluviicola sp.
CGTGAATGTCAATCCATCTGCTGATGCGAAAACTGTATACTGAAATTCGGAGTTATCTAAAATGCTCATTTCCTGCAAAAAGGAGGCAATGTTGTTTCTATTCTCTTCAACAAATTCAGGCAAAACAGTGTATTCAACTTTTACGACGATCATTTGATTGGTTTATGTTTATTATTCGATTCAACCTATTGACGAATGATCGACTTAAAATAGGACAACGATCTTATTTCGAGTCCGCGGAAAGTTTCAGTCGAAAACCCTTCACTTGGAAGTAGATTATCGAACTATAATACTTCATATTCAATCATTTTATGTTTTTCAGAAGACCCTATTTATTCCGAATATAAATATGTTTCACATTGCTCTTATTGGTCACACGCTCATCAATTTCAAATTGATTGATGCTTTTTATCAAGGCCAGTAATTTGGTGAAACCGTAATTTCGCGGATCAAAATCGGGGCGTTTTTTCAACATAAATGAACCCAATTCACCCAAGAAAGTCCAACCATCTTCATCAGCCAAATCTGCAACACTATCAATAAACAATTTGATGATTTCTGGATCAACTTTGCTCAACGGCTCTTGTTTTTGTGCTACTACAGGACCTTTTGCATTTTTCTTGTCAGTTGAATCGGTTAATTGAACATTATTGCTTTGTTTCTGCTTTAAAATTTCAATGTAGATGAATTTATCGCAAGCCGTAATAAACGGATTTAAGGTCTTCTTCTCCCCTATTCCAATGACTTTCATGCCAGCTTCTCGTAACCGTGTTGCAAGACGCGTAAAATCGCTATCACTCGAAACAATGCAGAAACCGTCTACTTTTCCCGTGTATAAAATATCCATCGCATCGATGATCAATGCACTATCGCTGGCATTTTTTCCTGTAGAATAACTGTATTGTTGAATCGGCGTTATGGCATTCTCTAATAATACCTTTTTCCAACCAGAAACGGTTGGTTTCGTCCAATCTGCGTAAATACGTTTAAACGTGGGAGTGCCATATTTGGCTATTTCTTCAAACATCTCTTTGACATTGGCATACGGTACGTTGTCTGCGTCAATGAGAACAGCTAATTTTAATTCTTTTGTGATTTCCATTCTATTTATTTTTCTGATGCTTATTCCAATGAATAAAATCACCACAAGGTACGTGATTTTATCTTAATTGACTTGATGAGATACTAAGCGGCATGCATTATGCTATCTAGAATTTCTAACTTTGTCAAAAGTATTCAAAGTAAGATAATACTTCGTTTAAGGGTCTATGAGCAAGAAAAAAGAATTTGAACTACTTTTTAAGCAGATTTACAAAAAATTGTATTCCATTTCTTTTCGTATTACGAAGAACCAAGCTGCTACTGAAGATATTATTCAAGATATTTTTTTAAATGCTTGGGAACAAAATCCAACTTCCATTGAAAATTACTTAGTGAAATCTGCATATAATAGATCCTTAAATTACCTTCGAGATAACAAAAAACACCTTGATTTCAATGATTTAGCACGTACAAATGATCTCCTTAACATTGAACATGATTCAAATTTAGTTGATTATGCCCTGTTGAATGATGTGATCGAACAATCAATTGAACAATTACCCCCACGTTGTAGAACCATCTTTGTTTTATGTCGTTTTGAAGGTCTTAAGTACAAAGAGATCTCCGAATTGTTAAATATTTCAGTGAAAACAGTTGAAAATCAAATGGGAATTGCAATCAAAAAGCTGGCATTGGAACTAAAACCCGAAATAAAAAAATTGTTTGCAGAAATGATAATATTCTGTTTATTCGCATTTAATAATTTGAATTTTATACCTTCATAGTCTGGTGAGCAACAATTTAGACATCGAGACGCTAATCGTCAAAAAGATTTCAGGAAATATTACTGAGTCTGAACTGCTTATTGTAGATAAGTGGATTCATGCATCAACAAAAAATGAATCCTATTATAAACATTTTTTATTTGTTTGGAATCAGACAAAAAATACGTCGAACATCGGAGAACCTAATGTAGAAAAAGAGTGGGATAAGCTTTCTGGAAAACTCATAACAAAAAGAAACTTCCCTTATAGTCAATTGCTGAAATATGCAGCCGTTGCAGTTCTATTAATTGGATTGACCACCTTTTGGTTCTTGCAGACACCTGAGAAGGTAATACAGCAACAGCAAACTGCTTTAAAAGAAACGAAAAAATTCAATGAGAAGAAAATTGAAGCGCCGCTCATTCCGCAGAAAAGAACAATCCAAGAGAATCCCTATTTAACCGTTCGAACAACGGACAATAGTACCGATTTTTTTATCATGGATAGCTCGCGTGTTTATCTCGAAGCAAATAGTAGCATCGTTTATAAAAAAACGAATGCCGATCAACCACAAATTGCTTATTTAAAAGGAGAAGGAATTTTCAATATAGCATCAAGTCCAACAACATTTATAGTGAAGAGTAAATATGTAACCCTTCATACAACTGGCAGTATCGTTGGCGTTAAAGAACACGATAATCAAGTAGAAATCTTTGTTGAAGAAGGAGAAATAACAGCCTATCAAACAGGATTCAAATCCAATAGCATTCAAATAAAAGCAAATGAAGGCTATTATTTTGATGTTGACAAAAAAGAGTTCACTAAAACAAGAATAAAAACCTTCAAAGCCAAACTACTGAAAATCAGAAATAAAATAAAAAACTTCTTCAAAAGAAGAAAAAAATAACAAATCCTTTGGGGGTGAACTGAAACTCATGTGTTCTTGTTATAAATGCAATACACATGAAAAAAATACTTTTAATTAGTTCCCTATTCATTTCGCTAACTTCTTTTTCACAAAGCATGCTTGGAAAAGGAGGAAGTCAGTTAAACGCCGGAGTCGGATTATCATCTTGGGGATTGCCTGTTTATATTGGCTTTGATTATGGTGTACACAAAGATGTTAGCTTAGGAATGGAATTGTCTTATCGTTCATACAATGAGCGCTACAATAATTATCACTATAAAAATACCATTTGGGGCATTAGCGGCAATGCGAACTACCATTTCAATTCTATCTTCAAAATTCCGAAAAACTGGGACATCTATGCAGGCCTGAACATCGGATTCTACATCTGGGATACGGATGATAATTATCTTGGAAATCACTCCAGTGGATTGGGAATTGGAGGTCAAGTAGGGATTCGTTATTATTTCAGCGATCGTTTTGGCTTAAACCTCGAAGGCGGCGGCGGAAATGCTTTTTCTGGTGGGAAATTCGGAGTAACGATTGTTTTATAGGATTCTGAACAAAATAAATATTCGAACTACGGTTTATAGATAAAGAAGCTGGTTAGATGGAAGTGAGGGAAGTTTTAATAGTTCTTATCTCACATAAACGGATGCAATCCCTGCATCCGTTTTTCTATTTTAGGGTCTGCTGAAAAACGCAAAAACGGCTGAATTTAAACGATTGAATACGAAATTGATCATTTAGATGCACGGTTTTTTGCTTAATTGATGAAATTACCATGCGTCTTCCACTTACTATTGTTCATGTATTTTGCTAGCCAGAAATAAAGCATCTATTGCGTTGCAGCCAAATCGAAGTATTCATATACATCTTTTTTGACTGCGCCTTATATCTACTTCATTTCTGACTTTTTCAGCAGACCCTATTTTAGAAAAAAACGCAATTCATGAACGCGAATCATACGATTTGGAAGGTATTTTCCATGTTTTATGAAAATAAATTATCTTAGCACGGTGTTTGTAATAAAGCACATTTGATATAAAAAAACACGTCATTATGAAACAATTAATACTTACTACCTTATCACTACTATTCGTTACAGTGCTATCGTTCTCGCAAAAAACGATGAATGTTGAGCTTAAAATAACGTACCGCAATAATCCGCTTTGTAATTGGGAGGTGACGATCAAACACGGAGATGTACAAATCGCTAAAGGTAAAACAGACGATCAAGGAATTGTGAAATTCAACAATGCTAGTTTACTTTCACTAAGTATCGATGCTTATGGTTATAAATCAACGAGCAACGGTGAAAAAAAATGGGATGTAAAAGGTTATATTACACTTGGTGAAAATGGAAAAGCCAATTTTGACTTTGAAAAGTTATTGGAAGAAACAGGAATGCCCGTGAGTATGATGGAAGCTGCTTGGGGCTTGACGATCAATGATTGTGGACAACTATCATCCAGTACTTCTAATTCTGGTACAAGTACAACTAATTCAGGAAGTAGTGTGTCAGATTCGGAAAACAGCACCCCTGATAAAGTGGAAAGTCCTGTTAAAAACGATGAGCAATCTGATTGGGATAAAGAACAAACAGCAGCTGAAGTCGAAAGAAAAGCTGAAGCAGAGCAACGAAAAGAAGATTTTGAATCAGGTAAAACGGCAGCTGAAGGAATGCAAAATCAAAAAGCTCAACTGGAAGGAAAAATCGAAGGTTTGAATGGTAAAATAGCTCGAAGACAATTAGAAGTAGATAAAACTACCTTTCGAACAAAAGAATACAGTGATCTTTCGTATGAGTTACGCGACTTGGTTTTGGAACGCCAATTGGCTGAAATCAAGCTCGAAAAAACAAATAAGATGATTGCGAATGGCAATGCTCCATTAAACAAAGAGTTGCGCCAAGATTTCAATGAACGCGAAGATGCCGTTAAAGCGGAACAGAAACAATTATCAGCAGATAAAAAGGCTGGAATCTATTTTGGCAACGTAACTCCATTAGAAAATACAGAAGCAACGAAAAAAGAAGTAGAAGTCGAAAACAAATCTTCGAAAACCGAAGAAACGAAGAAAGAAGCAACTAAGGCAGTGGAAGTTAAAAAGGAAGAAACAAAAGAAGAAGAAACGGAAGAATCCTTTACCGTTTATACTGAAGCTGAAATCGCTAATATGAGTACAGTTGGTTTGCAAAAAGCCAAAATGAGCTACAATTCCAAAATTGCCAATCGAAAAGTTGCATTAAAAACCAAAGGTGGTATGATGAAACAAGACAAAAAAGCAAAAATGGAAGCTGAAATCGAACAGTTGAATAAATTGATTGAACAAATGAATGTAGAATTGGCAAAACGCAAGGAAGCTGAGTAAATTGTAATTGAATATCTTCATTTAAGAAGGTGTCTAAAAAGTAATAAACTGCTGCGTTATTTTCGGAAATCGACGTTGGTCATTTACTTGAGTAAACTCCCAACACCTCATCCTCAATTCCTTGCATTTTATCAATTTTTAATCCACCTCAAAGGTTGACTCAATGATGATACTTTTTAGACAGCTTCTTATGTTTATCATTTTTACAAACAAGTATACGATTTCACAACATAAAAGGTCATTTTACCGCGGGCACAAGGACTTGTATCTTCCGGTTCATTGACCATTTCCACCAATTTCCCTTTTAAACGTATGCGTTTACAACTGATTTCAATTGATTCATCTTTGAAGTAAACGGGAACTTCATCGCCATTGTCTTTGGTTAATATCCCAACATTATAACCGTAACAACTGTAAGGATGCATGACACCTTTCAGGCTTCTGTACGTTCCAGTTAAACCCTTGTTTTTAGCTTCCAATTGCTGTTGAGTAGTTGAGCTTATTAATCCCAAAAAAAGGATTAGGCAAATGAGTGAATTTTTCATTTTCTAAAGATAAAAGAGTTATTTAAAAAAACGATGTATCATTGAGTTCGTAGCATCAATCGTTTCACATTCCGCAATGCTGCTCGTGTACATAAACCTTGATAGGGAACTGTGAAAACAGGCGCAAACAAACGGAGTAGTCTATTTCCAGGAGTTGAAAAAGTAGAAATTTGAAAATGAATTCCTGCTGTCGTTTGTTCAAGTGTAAAAGTCGAACTACCTTTTTCTACATGACCTTCTAGTGTTTCATAGCTAAATCCTTTTCGTTTAGGCTCATCGATTATTTCGCTTATCCGAACCGCCATGATCATTTTTAAGGGAGCATTGTTCATTGGTGGAAAATGAATTTGCTGAACAATCACATCCCCTATTTTCATTGATCGATTCTCGTGTTCCCATTGCGTGATTGAGCGCATTATGTTCGTTGGAAACACCTGATAATGCATCAACGCATCGAAATCAAGTTGTGAAAAATGGATGGGGTCATTGAACAATTCAATTCGACTTAACTGCTCCTTCAATTGACGTTTATCGTAAGGAATGACTTGCCTTTCTTGAAAAACCTCTAAGTAATTCCCTAATTGTTGATTTCGAAATCGAATAAGCATCTGATCCTATTTACACGGTATAAAACAAACTCCTTCTGAGGGAGCATTTTCATCAAGTCGAGGACTCAAGGTATTCCAAATTGTGAGCATTCCATTTTCAGTTTCCGATAATAAGAAGAGAATTTCACCCGTTGTAATCGCATCAAAAAAATCTCCTTCAATGATGGAATCGAATTTCACCGTACGTTCTGATTTATTTTCAGAAACATGAACATGCATCTTGACCCAAGTCTGAAAGCCGAGAATCTCCACTATTCCCGCACAATGGTCTTCAGAAATTGTTAAACTCCATGTCATCGGTAAAAAAACACCATTGTGTTCAACTGGTTCTTCTTCAAAACACCATTGCTCTGATACTTTCACCTGTGCATTCAATGGAGCAATTGTGAGCATTAAAGAGAGAAAACAGATCCATTTGCTCATGCAAGTAGTTGTATTATTTTAATTTTTACCATTAATTATACGCATCACACCCATCTTTTCTTCTGCGAATTTTACTCGGATCGTATCCTGTACCGCCTTTCTTGCGACTCGCTTTGCATTTTGGGTGATAGAAAATGGGAATTTTTAAATGCGCATAAATATCTCCTCCATATAAGTTGCTATTTCCCATCCAGTGAAGTAGTTTGTCTGTTCCAATTGTCAAACAATAGACCCGAATAGCCAAGCCAATTTGAGGTGTTCGGTATTCGTAGAGACTCAAGGGAAGTGAAACATCAAAAATCTTTGATTCATAGCGCAATCCGACCATCAATGAATTCGCTCGTCTTACACCAAACTTATTTCTACTAATTGGCAAAGCCTGAACAATTGCTGCATTCGCATACAAACGTGACGCCCACAAGTTATAATCTCCTTGAACCGAAACGTATGTAGGTAAATGAATTTTATAGGTTTTCTTCACTCTCCCATTATCAATATCTGATTCTTGATTCTGAAAAACTTGCACAGCATTATCTTCGTCCACATCCGTATCAGAATAGCCATACCAATCATACGACTGAAAATTGTACCCTGCAAATTGCACATTTGATTCCTCAAATTTTACAGACCCAATATCCATGATCGAAAATCCCAATTTGTATTTGTACGGAATATATCTACAGCCCATCTTTTTTGAATTCGGATAGTAAGAAGAACATTCCGACATCATTTTTTGGTAGGTAAAACCAATATCCAAGCCCAATCCGCCTCGTGCGTACAACTGTGGTTCAGGCGTGTACATTGCATCTGCATTCAAGTCAAAAAATGCTAACAAGGTGTCAGATCGAACATTAAAATCTACATTATAAACATTAGCAGCTGCACCTCCAATAGATAAAAACTTCTTGATGGAAATTCCGCCCATGAGCATGTCTCTGCGCTTTTTGTAAAAGGTATAAGCATAACTCAACTGAATTTCACCATAATTCACCGATGATGCATAGACGTTTTTTAATGAATAATCAATGTTATGCTGAACGGTATAAGGAGGAATCCCATTTTCTATAAATTGCGCTGCGTAATCAGGAACACCTCTAACGGCAGTATAACTTCTAACATTAAAGAACAAACCAGCAGCGTGATCACCTTGCGACCAAACTCCAGAAAGTACTTGCGCAAATGTGCGATTGTATGCGTGATACTTTCGTTTGTTTTGATGAAACTCAATATCGTTTTCATCAATACCTTCTCCTTTGTTGCGGATAATCCGGGTGTAATTATTGTCGTTGAGTGAGACTAGATTATTATTCGCGTACGTTCCTGCACCAACAATATGAATATCAAGCCATGTTTTTGCATCCAACATAGAAGAAGGATTGAGAAAAACACTGTTTGTAGGTGTGTAATTGCTAAAGGCAGCACCATATTGCTCCTGAGCAAACAGAAACGAAGGAACAACCAACAACCCTACAAACCACTTCATCATACGCTACAAGTTACCCATTTTTAGCGCTAAATCAACCAAACGATTGGAATAACCCGCTTCATTGTCATACCAACCAACTACTTTGATCATATTTCCTACTACTGAAGTTAATTCACTATCAAAAATACAGGAGTTCGGATCACCAACAATATCAATGGAAACGATTGGATCAGATGTATAACGCAAATAACCTTTCAAGTTACCATTTGCAGCATCCAAAAATGCTTTATTAATTGCCTCTACTGAAACAGGTTGACGTGCAATCAATGTTAAATCGGTTAATGAACCATCTGGAACTGGAACCCGCATTCCACAACCGCCAATGTGCCCTTCCAATTCAGGGAAAATGCGCGACAATGCTTTGGCCGCACCTGTAGTTGTTGGAACTATTGACAATGCTGCTGCTCGTGCTCTACGTAAATCCTTGTGCGGACTATCGTGTAAACGCTGATCTGTTGTATAGCTATGAATGGTTGTTATATAAGCACTTTCTATTTCTGTCAGTTGACGCATGACCGCAATCAATGGAGCTGCTGAATTCGTTGTACAAGAAGCATTACTTACGATGGTATCTTCTGCAGTTAAACGATCATCGTTTACCCCCATCACAATATTCAAAATATCTTCACCTTCGGAAGGAGCGCTTAAAATCACTTTTTTAGCACCACCTGCAAAGTGCATCCCAGCCGTTTCCTTTGTTAAAAACAACCCAGTAGATTCAATGACAAGATCAACACCATAATCACTCCACGGAATATCAGCAGGTGATTTGAACTGTGTAAATCGAATCTGTTTTCCACTAGCAGTTTCAAGTACATTATTTGAAATGGAAACTTCCTCTTTCAGTCGACCGTGAATGCTATCATATTTCAACAAGTGAACAAGCGTTTCTGCAGGTGCTAAATCATTCACAATTACAACTTCAAGATCATCACGCTCTAGACATAATCGGGTAAAATAACGACCTATTCTACCAAAACCATTTACTCCTACTCTTAATTTATCTGACATGATTACCTTATTTGTTGTTAGGTGAAAGTAATCAAAAGAACCATAAACGATACGTTAACAAAACAAAAAAACCGATCTAGCTGAAAGCCAAATCGGTTTAGTATAAATTATTTAAAAGCGCTTAATTGTAAACCTGCACAAATCCCTGTTTGTCAAGAACATCACCATTATCCAATACAGCATTAATAATGTAGAAATAAACACCGTCTTCAACAAAATGACCATTATTGTCTTTTCCATCCCATTTACCAGCTGCATCATTGAATTCATACATTGTATTTCCCCAACGATTCACAATCGTACAATGGAATTCTTTCACACCACTTTGAACGACATAAAACGCATTGTTTCCATTAGTAGAACTCAACACCATGATATTAGGAACCTCAATATCACACACTTTATTGCCAATCGTTGCAGTATCTGTGTGGAAATGACATTGATTGGAGGCAATCACAATATAATCGCCCGGATTACTGATGGTAATCGAAGGTCCCGTTTCACCTGTACTCCAATTGTAATTCAGAATTCCTGGTTGTGTTGATGCATTGACTACGTAGGAAGAACCAACACAAATAACTGTATCAAGTACTTGTGTATAAACAAATGGAGGGAAAAAGATATCGGCACTTACGGCTGTTCCACAGGCATTATCTGTAAAAGTGACCGTATATGTACCAGCAACCGAAGCCGTAATGATTGGATTCAACAAAGTAGTTGAATTAAAATGAACTGCAGTATCTGAAGCTGTCCAAACACCTCCGTTAAATGCGGTTGTACCTTGCACTGTGTAGGTATAAAAACATCCAATTGTATCAGGGAAAATTGTTGGTTGAGGTAAAGCATAAATTTGAACCGTTGTATCATAGCTACATCCAAAATTATCAACCACATTATAGGTGTATGAATGGTAACCTGGAACAGTTGGAACTACAACAATAGCTGTATCACTTTGTCCTGAAACAATCGTTGGATCATTTGACCAAAAATCTGTTACAATTACATTTTGGTACGTTTCAGGTGCTGGGTATAAAGAAGCATCAAATGTAAGTCCCCATTGGAAAATATAACCATCATCTACTCCTTGATTATCTTGAACGGTTATGGTCCAAGGTCCATCTAATGGGCAACCAATAAAATCGGAGAAAGAACCGTCAGGTAAGTAAATACCATTTGGGTTCATAGATGGAAAACCGGATGTATTGTTAATAATGTTGGTGCCTGCTAGAACTTCAGAGCAAATACTTCCAAATGTAGGATTGACCTCAGAGAAACAATACGTCCAAGTCGGATTTCCTGGCGCACCTCCATCAAGGTTGGTGTCATTCCCTAAGAATGTAGAAATACTATTCCCACATCCACCTGGAACCAATTCACCACCTGCGACATTAAATGCATTCATGAGCGAAACCATTGTTCCATTTGGACAAGTTAAAGCTATTTCAATATCACCAATGTAGGAATGTTCAATATCCAAGCAGATAGATGTAATATCAGATGCACTTGTAACAACTCCACCACCTAGTCCAGACATTCCAATGGTTGTTTCATATTGGACTCCTGTACCATCAGGCAATGGCGTCAATCCAGCAAATACTCCACCAATACCAAATGAACCAATCGGAACATCAACACCAACCGTATCAGTTGGGGTTACTCCACCAATCAATTCCGTATTTAATCCCAAACAAACTGTATCGTCCAATGGACCAGTTCCTGCAAAAATTGGCAATTGTGATACCCTAATTTTACACGTAATACGTGCTGGTTGTGGGAATGGATCGAGAATCCGAAGATCTACAAAATATCCTTGTCGTGCAGGTGGTGTAAACCACAAAGAATCATCTTCATTCGAGAAAACGCCTATTCCACCAATTGTCCAAGTATACGTACAGTTATTGGTGTTTTGAGAATATCCTGTTCCTGTATTTTCTAATGAATAAGGAAACAAAGGTTTTGCAACTAATAAAATCGAATCACCAAAACAAACGTCTACATAACCTGTGTCAATTGGATTAATGATATTTGGTCCAACTCCATTTTTATAGGCTTCAAGATGAGGATAAAACGGTTGAGGAGCATCTCCACAGGCCACATTTGCAATCCAACCTGTACCTTCATTCGCACCATCAGTAACAAAACGAACAGTTAAACATCCCGTTGGATTATTGATAAATGATGCTAGTACACTAAATCCATTCACATTAGTTCCCGAATTATAGGCTCCCAATAAAGGTGAAGAAATATTCGGCCCATCATAAATGTACAGTGTATCTGATGGATGAATATCAAATTCAAAACCAATATTCGTGGCGAAAATGATAGAAACCTTAGAACCCATTGCTAAATTTGGACACAACGTGATCGTTTCATCCATATTTGGCAAATAGTTACCTCCCATGTCAACAAAATTAGTTGTTGAAGCAACTGCTAAGGAATCACAGTTCAACGGATTGGTTGGCATAAAATCATTGTCATAAATGGACATTTGCGCACTTACACTAAGTCCGAAAAATGATAATGCAACAACTAAAAGTACTTTTAAACTCTTCATAATTTACTAAAATTAATGTTGTAAGGCTCCATAAGCCAATCGCAATCTGTAGATAGACTCTACTTTTAACAGCATATTGGTTCCAGTAAGACGAAAGTATTGAGATTCATTTTCTTTCAACTGAATCCCATAATCTTTATACGTTGCTTGTTTATTCTCCAATGGTGTCAAATCACCTGCAACTGTGTATTGACTTTCTTTTCCCGTAGGAATTGGAATCAATTGAAGTGCGTTTTCTAAACAGTACTGTTCAAATGCTGGATTGATCGTTTCAATAGTGGTTGATGTTACTTCAGGTGCAACATCAAAACTTATTGGTTGAGCCGTTTTTTTAATTGGAACAACTGTAGTACTAGCTCTTTGGCTAAAAGAATAATTGCTCAAAAAAAATAACGAAGCGATTACAAAAATGAATTTCATAAGTAATATTTTATAGTTAGACCATCTTCTAGCGAAAATAGTTGCGTCACAATATAGAAATTAATTATTTATCGTCTACTGAAAAACACAAAACAGTTGAATATAAAGTATTATAGTTCGATAATCTTCGTTCAAGTGCGAGGTTTTGTGTTTTTCAGCAGACTCTATTTATACTACCAAAATAAAAAAGCCGATGTAGATAATCCACACCGGCTTAGCAATTATTTATAACCTATTTATTGATGATTATAGACTTGTACGAATCCTTGTTTATCAAGCGGATCACCATTATCTAATACCGCATTAATGATGTAGAAATAGGTACCATCTTCTACTTTGTTACCGTTTTTGTCCGTTCCGTCCCATTTTCCAGCAGCATCATTGTATTCATACATGGTATTACCCCAACGATTTACAATTGTACAATGGAATTCTTTCACACCTTCGTAATTCACATAAAAAGCATTATTACCATTGGTTGAATTCAATACCATTACGTTGGGTACAGAAATATCACATACTTTATTACCAATTGTCGCAGTATCGGTATGCGTATGGCACTCGTTAGAAGCTATCACAATATAATCTCCCGGGTTACTAATGGTGATCGAAGGTCCCGTTTCTCCAGTACTCCAATTATAATAGAGAATTCCAGGTTGTGTGGATGCATTGACGACATAGGATGAACCTATACAAATGATTGTATCCAGTACCTGTGTATAGACAAATGGTGGGAAATAAATTTCCGAACTGACGGCAGTTCCACATGCATTATCGGTAAAAGTAATCGTATAGGTACCTGCAACCGAAGCAGTTATAATTGGATTTAAAGCTGTTGTTGAGTTAAAATGTACCGCAGTATCAGAAGCTGTCCAAACACCACCATTAAAAGCTGTTGTACCTTGAACTATGTACGTGTAAAAACAAGCGATTGTATCAGGGAAAATTGTTGGTTGTGCTAAGGTAAACAGTTGAACTGTTGTATCATAACTACATCCAAAATCATCCGTTACATTGTAGGTATAGGAATGTAATCCTGGCACAGTTGGTACTACAATAATCGCTGTATCACCTTGTCCCGAAACAATGGTTGGATCATTTGTCCAATAATCACTCACCACTACATTTTGATAACCTGTTAAACCTGGTTGCAATGAAGGATCAAAGAATAATCCCCATTCGAAGATATACCCATCATCAATTCCAAGATTATCTTGAACAACAATTGTCCAGTTACCATTTACAGGACAACCAATAAACGCATTAAAGTCACCATCAGGTAAATACACTCCATTCGGATTCATTGATTGATTACCTGGAGTAACAGTAGTTGCAACCGTATTTCCTAATCCAAGTTCCGTTCCCATCGTTTGGAAATCATTAAAAATCGTCGAGAAACAGTAGTTCCATCCAATTCCTGGTACACCGTTACCATTGATGTCATCTGCATCACCCAAGAAGGTTCCACCACCCCCAAAACCGCCTGGAATAAACCCGGGACTATAAGAATTGACCAGCGAGACGGTTGTGCCATTGGGACATTGGAGCGCGATTTCTAAGTCACCCAGATACGTATGTTCCATGGTAATACACACTTGATTCACTTCACTTCCATTTTGAATTGTTGCGCCATTCGGAAAACCAGAGATATCAACCGGAGCTTGGTATTGAGCACCTGAACCGTCAGGTAGATACGTCAATCCTGCATAAGCACCACCTAAATTAAATTCACCTCCTGGAATTGTTACTCCGACAGTATCTGTTGGTGTTACCCCTCCAATCAATTCTGTTTGTTGTCCTAGACACACCGTATCTTCTAATGGGCCTGTTCCTGCAAAAATCGGAGGAATACTCACCCTAACTTTGGCAACAATTCGCTCTGATTGCGGAAAAATATCCGTTACTTTTAAATCAACCAAGTAACCTGAATAGGCTGTTGGTACAAACCAAACGGAATCGTTATTCGGGTAAACTCCACCTCCACTAAAAACCCATTGGTAATTGACATTGGTTAAATTTTGAGAATATCCATAACCTGTTGACTCTTGAGCATAGGGAAATAAAGGTGTTGCAACAAATAAAATACTGTCTCCTAGACACACATCTACAAATCCAGTGTCAATAGGACTCATATCATTTGTCGCGGAATTATTAACAAAGGCTTCCATGTGTAAATCAAATGGTTGATTTGGACTTCCGCAAGTAACGTTTCCAGACCAACCTGTTCCTTCATTTGCGCCATCTGTAATAAAGACAATTGTCAAACATCCTGAAGGATTATTCCAAGTAGCTTGGTGTGTAAATCCGTTTGGATCTGTAACACTGTTATGAACTCCTAATAATGGAGAAGCGGTTGTTGGTCCATCATATACATAAATACTATCTGAACCGTCTACATTAAAGGAAAATCCAGCATTAATGGCAAAAACCACTGTTACTTTTGTTCCCAAATTCAAGTCAGGGCAAATAACAATTGTATCATTGTAATTCGCAGTATAATTTCCTGCACCACCTTGGTCGAACCAGTTTTGAGCTGAACCATCACTGTAAACGCCACAATCCATTGGTGTTGCCTGCGGAAAACCTGCGTCAGACATAGAAAATTGACCCCATATTGCAGGAAAAGTCAATAGACTTAGTAGTAGAAAAATAAGTTTTTTCATAATTCGGTAAACTAAAATTAATGTGCTTCGTCTGTAGATAATTGTTGCAATGTGAAAACAGAATAAATGACTAGCATTTTATCTGTTCCCTCTATTTTGTAATATTGATCTTGATTTGGAATCGTTAATCCCATTTTAGTTGGATCAACCATTTCGGCTTTTTCTAGTGAGATTGTCCCGTCAAACTGAATTTCCTTTTTAGCAGGAATAACAGAAATAAAAGACCCCTTTGTCTTGGCAAGCTCCATTACGAGAGCGTGTTCTTTAGGTGATTCTGCTTCCAATTCTGTAATCGTTTTACGTGGATTTAGTGTTTCAGTTGTAGTTGTTTGTCCCAACACAACAACCGAAAAAAGTAAGCTAATCGGTAAAAGCACTATTTTTCTCATCTTCTTTAGTTTTAAGTATAGACAGCAAACAAAAGTTAAAAGTTGCATGACTTCGTGCAAAACTAGTAGAAAAAAAATCATTCTATGACTGATAATAAGTTTAGTTTTGTACAGTCAAAATTTCAAAATCTTATGGAAATACAACAATTAACAGCTATCGCTAGTCAGGTTCGAAGAGATATTTTACGCATGGTTGCGGGTTGCAATTCAGGACATCCCGGTGGATCGCTTGGCTGCGCTGATTTTTTAACTGTGTTGTACTTTGAAGTAATGAATCACAAATCGGATCATTTTTCAATGGATGGTGCAGGTGAAGATTTGTTTTTCCTTTCAAATGGTCACATCTCGCCTGTATGGTATAGCGTATTGGCACGATCAGGATATTTTCCAGTAGAAGAAATGGCGACATTCCGTAAATTAAATAGCCGTTTACAAGGACATCCAAGCGTGGATAAACACCTTCCTGGCATTCGCATGGCTTCTGGTTCTCTTGGACAAGGATTATCCGTTGCAATTGGATCAGCACAAGCTAAAAAATTGAACAACGATTCTTCACTCGTTTATACATTACATGGTGACGGTGAATTACAAGAAGGTCAAATCTGGGAAGCTGCCATGTATGCCGCAGCAAATAAAGTGGATAATGTGATCGCTACAATTGACTACAATGGTCGTCAAATTGATGGAGACGTTGAAGCCGTATTATCATTAGGAAACTTGGCTCAAAAATGGCAAGCTTTTGGTTGGGAAGTTCTTGAAATGGACGGACACAACATTCCAGCAATCATTGAAACGTTAAAAACTGCAGAAAAAATGTCACGAAATGGCAAACCCATCGTTATCATCATGAAAACTGAAATGGGTCAAGGCGTTGATTTCATGATGGGATCGCACAAATGGCACGGTGTAGCTCCAAATCCTGAACAATTAGCTGCAGCTTTAGGTCAGTTAGAAGAAACGTTAGGAGACTATTAAATGAATAAATTACGCGTCATTGGATTGTTGTTGTTCCTGTTGATCCCTCGATCTTATGGGCAAGAATTGACGCGTGTATTGTTTATTCTGGATGCTTCAAATAGCATGAATGCCAAATGGGGCGATCAAACGCGCATCGAATCAGCAAAAGAATTATTAGCAAAAGCTGTTGATAGTTTGCGAGGTTCAGCTAATTTGGAAATCGCATTGCGTGTTTATGGACATCAATCGCCAATTACTGCTACATACCAAGATTGCAATGACACGAAATTAGAAGTTCCTTTTGGACCTGATAATTACGATAGAATAAAAGCTCGAATTCGATACATTGCAGCAAAAGGAACAACACCAATCGCACGTTCATTAGAGGCGGCGGCAGATGATTTTCCAGATATGGAATCACG
Source organism: Fluviicola sp. (assembly GCA_043721195.1). GTDB lineage: Bacteria > Bacteroidota > Bacteroidia > Flavobacteriales_D > Crocinitomicaceae > Fluviicola. The sequence goes on from JAYSRF010000074.1 coordinate 16,564, forward strand.
TAACATTATCATTCTAATTACGGATGGTCTTGAAGCGTGTGATAACGATCCATGTGTCATCGCCAAAAAATTACATGACAAAGGTGTGAAGGTTACACCTTTCGTTATTGGATTGGGATTGGATCTTTCCTATTTGGAACAATTCAAATGCATTGGTAGTTACATGGAGGCAGAAACAAAAGAGGCTTTCCGTTTTGTGTTAAGCAATGTCATTTCAAAAGCGTTGATTAATACGACTGTGCAAATCAATCTCAATAATATCAATCATGTAGCTACTGAAACGGATGTAACAGTATTGTTTTATGAAGCAGGAACTAAACGATTGGTATACAGTTTTGAGCATACGTTGAATCGTTTTGGAAATCCAGATACGGTTGTCATGGACCCCAACTTCAAATATGACATGGTGGTCAATACTATTCCCAAGGTAGAAGTAAAGAACATTGTGCTTCAAAAGAACACACACAATACAATCAAAGCAGAAACACCTCAAGGATTTTTGCGGTTCCGTTTTTCCAATGCAACCAAAGGCTATTCGGTTACAACCAGAATTATGCAAAATGGGAATCCGAACACATTAAATACACAACAAGTAGGCGGAACTGATAAATACATTGTTGGCCAGTACCAAGTAGAAATATTGACTTTACCCCGCATTTATAAAACAGTAGATATTACACAAAGTAGTACTACAACAATCGATATTCCTGCTCCAGGTCAATTAAGTTATGCTGCCGTGAAACTGGTGGCTGGACAGCTTTTTCTTGTCAAAGAAGACCATACGTTAGAATGGGTAGCGAATATTGACCCAACTTCCTATAGTGGTTCATGGCAGTTACAACCAGGGAATTACCGCATTGTATACAGAGTCAAACACTTGAAATCCACCACCTATACCATGGAAAAGAATTTCAAGATTACTTCAAATAAAACAACACCGATAAATTTATAATTCAGCGATGAAACACTTTGAGATTTTAGGAAAAAAAGATACCCGATCAGGATTTGGAGAAGGTTTATTGGAATTAGGTAAAACAAATCCAAATGTTGTTGGATTATGTGCCGATTTAACTGGATCATTAAAAATGGATGCCTTCCAAAAGGAATGTCCTGAGCGCTTTTTTCAAGTAGGAATTGCTGAAGCTAATATGATTGGTATGGCAGCTGGAATGACCATTGGAGGTAAAATTCCATATACTGGTACATTTGCCAACTTTTCTACTGGACGTGTGTATGATCAAATTCGTCAATCGGTTGCTTACTCCAAGAAAAATGTTAAAATCTGTGCTTCTCATGCAGGATTGACATTGGGTGAAGATGGTGCAACACATCAAATTTTGGAAGACATTGGCATGATGCGCATGTTGCCCAATATGACAGTGATAGTTCCAGCAGATTTTAATCAAACCAAACAAGCTACCATTGCTATTTCAAAATTGGATGGTCCTGTTTACTTGCGTTTTGGAAGACCAGTTGTTCCAATTTTTGTTCAACCTGATGCAGATTTTGTTATTGGAAAAGCAGATTTATTGTCAGAAGGAACAGACGTAACCATCATCGCTTGTGGGCATTTAGTGTGGAAATCCATTGAAGCAGGTATTGAATTAGCGAAAATTGGAATCAGTGCAGAAATAATAAATATGCACACGATTAAACCTTTGGACGAAAAAGCTATCTTAGACTCTGTGCGCAAAACACGTTGTGTTGTCACTGCCGAAGAGCACATGCTTAACGGTGGTTTAGGTGAAGCTGTTTCTCAAGTATTGGCACGTCATTTTCCTGCACCACAGGAATACGTTGGAGTACATGATACCTTTGGAGAATCAGGAACACCAGATGAGTTAATGACCAAATATGGTTTGGATACGATCGACATCATCAACGCTGCAAAAAAAGTAGTTGAACGAAAATAATTAGATGCATCAAACAATTCCCGATGAAGCAACAATTATAACGTATCTTCATCGGGAAGATGCCACTTCTCAGCTTGCCTTAGGGTGGATCATTGAACAACACAGCAAACGCCTCTATACCACTATTCGACGTTGGGTCAAGAACCACGAAGATACCAATGACATTTTACAAGAAGTTTTCTTAAAAATCTGGAAAAACAAACATCAATTTCAAGGGAATAGTGCGTTGTTTTCATGGATTTACCGAATCGCCTACAATGAATCCATGTACTTTCTGAAAAAAGAACAGCGACATAGTGCGGTAGAATTAGATTCGCCATTGATGACATTTCAACCATCTTCTGAACATTTCGGAAAAATAACTCCTGAAGAAATCAGCACTTGGCTTATGGAAGCAGTAAATGAGTTACCCGAAAAACAGCGCATGGTTTTTGAATACAAGTATTATGACGATTTAAAATACGAAGAGATTGCTAACCTGACAGGTGGATCTGTAGGTGGTTTGAAAGCCAATTACTTCCATGCTGTACAAAAAATAGAAACTTTTTTAAAAACCAAATTAAACCATTGAGTCTCATTCAAATCTTACTAGTGTGAAAGACAACGAACAACATATCATTGATGAGCTAAACAAAGGAATCACTCCCCTTCCTTCTGACGATTATTTTGCGCAATTACACGCAAACATCTTTTCGCAGATTGAAACGAGTGTTCCTCCAAAAATCATCCCGCTTTACAAAAAAAGTTGGTTTTTGCTCTCAACAGCGGCTAGTATTACATTGATCATTTCACTTGCTCTTTTTCAAGGAAATGAGCCAACAGAAAAAGTGGTTGCAGAAGTTGACTGGAATAGCGTTTCCCGCGAAGAAGTATTGGCGTATGTTGACAATAATATTGACGATTTTGAAACCGAGGAACTGATCAAACACTTGGATTCAATTCCGCATTGGGAACACGCAATTGCACCAGAATCGAACAATGATCTTTCTCAGATAAAGGAAAAAACATCCAATTCAACTGAAAATGATGAATTATTCAAAGACATTGATAAAGAAGAGATTCTAAGATACTTGGAAGACGAATACATTGAACTTGATGATGAATTACTGAATTAACTGAATAAATGAACCCCAATTTAAAATCCAACAACATGAAAACAATTCGATTATCAATCTTGTTTTTACTCATTTGTGCCCCGCTAACATTATTGGCGCAACCAGTTGACAAAGAAAAAAAGGAAAAAGAACGCGATGAGAAAATTGATAAATTAAAAATCGCTTTTATTACCACAGAATTAGCTTTAACAACTACCGAAGCTGAGAAATTCTGGCCTATTTACAATGAATTGGAAACTAAAATCAAGGAATTGCGCAAAGCAAATCGAAAGATTGAAAAGGAAATTGAAGATTCGTATAGTACCATGACAAATGAGGATGCTAAAAAGAAATTGGCAACCATTTTTGAAAACGATCAGAAGGAATTGACGCTTCGAAAAGAATACGCTGAAAAATTTTCTAAGCTTTTAGACGACAAACGAGCATTAAAACTACTAAGTTTGGAACAAGAATTTCGGCGGGAATTGTTGGATCGATTGAAAGAACAAGGTCCACCACAACACCCGCCTCATCGCGGAGAACATGACTGATAATAAACACGATTTTTTACATCTTTTAGGACAAACAAATCCCTTCCCTTATTTGATTGACGTCGATAAGGCCGAAGGGATTTTTATTTATGATAAATCTGGAAAACGGTATACCGACATGATTGCTGGCGTCGCGGTCAACAATATCGGACATCGACATCCATTAGTGATTCAGCGCATTCAAGCGCAATTGGAGAAGTACTTACACGTGATGGTTTACGGAGAATTCATCCAAGATACTTCCGTTGAAATGGCCCGTGCGCTAACAAAAGTACTTCCAGCATCCTTGAATTGTGTGTATCCAGTGAATTCTGGAACCGAAGCCAACGAAGCAGCTTTGAAATTAGCGAAACGTGTGACTGGTCGTACTCAGATGATTGGTTGTAAAGGTTCTTATCATGGAAATACGCACGGTTCCATGAGCGTTTCCTCCAATGAAACAAAAAAAATCGCATTTCGCCCACTTTTACCAGATGTCGATTTTATCCGACACAATGAGATCGCTGATCTAGATCGAATTACGGAACGCACTGCTTGTGTGATCATCGAACCCATTCAAGGAGACGCAGGTGTTCGCCAAGCTTCTACTGCTTATTTAAAAGCATTGCGCAACCGCTGCGACGAAGTGGGAGCTTTCTTGATTTTCGATGAAATTCAATGTGGAATGGGACGATCTGGAAAACTCTTTGCGTTTGAGCACAGTGGTGTGGTACCCGATATTTTAACACTCGGAAAAGCGCTTGGTGGTGGAATGCCCATTGGTGCGTTTGTAGCGAAATACGAGCACATGCAGGAATTGACGCATCAACCTATGTTAGGACATATCACCACATTTGGCGGACATCCAGTCATTTCAGCAGCAGCTTGGGCAACATTAGAAGTGTTTGAAACCGAAATTGACTTTGAAACAGTTGAATCAAACGGTCAATTGCTCGAAGATATGTTAGCTGAATTGGATGAAATCCGCGAGATTCGTCGGGTTGGACTCATGTTCGCCTGTGATATGGTATCGTTTGAACGGGTAGAAAAAGTCGTCAATCGTTGTTTGGAATTGGGATTGATCAGTTTTTGGTTTTTATCGCATCCGTATAGTTTTCGATTGTCACCACCGTTGACGATAAGTCGAGAAGAGATCATTGAAGCAGGAAAAGTGATTCAGCAGGCTGTGTTGGAAACGCGGGAAGGGTTTTAGGTTTTTTATTTTGTAGGGATTGTAATGGAGGCTCGGAAGGCATTCCGAGCTTACGTAGACACGCAAGACAAGTGATATACAACATGACAAAGAGACTAGGGATGCCTTCCGAGCTTACATAAACATACAAGCCAATTGATCTACAAGTCTGCCAAGTTGGCTAGGAATGCCTTCCGAGCTTACATAACCATAAAAGCCAAGTGATCTGCAAGTCTGGCAAATTCCCAAAAAGAATCATTCATTCAAGAAACTGTAAATTCATGAATAGTGTTGTAGTTCTGGTACTTCATGTTCATTAAAACCTTCTGCACATTTCACTTCTTATTCATAATCAGGTGTTTATACTCTGTCTCAATCAATTCAATCTTTACACATTTGTTTCAATCAAAGGCGGAATCCGAAAAGCCAGACGAGTAGGACCATTATTCTTTAAACACTATTAACTATGATTGGAATTCCAGTAAAAGTCAAAAATGTGAGCATTTACCCCTATTTGGGCATTGGACCTATCGGCCCTGTAGTTGAACCTGTATTAACTGGTGCAAGCGGAACTTATTCTATAGGTACGCTTATAACATCTGTTTTTTACAACTTAAATCTTACAGGTGGTAAAACAACTGGTAAATTAGGTGTACACCAAAAGTACATTGCTATGGGCGAATACGAAGACGGAGGTATGTTTACAACTGTTTGGATGTATTGTACAGAAGCAGATACAACCCCTGAATTTGGTCGAACGATCAATATGATTGGGCAAGGTAATGAAGAAGCTGGAGTAGCTGATGCGGCTATCAGTATTCCTAAGTACATTAAACTAGGACCACTTACCAATATTACCGCTACATTATTCTTTCCGTCACCTGCAATTGGACAAATGACTTTGATTGAAAACGGTGTTGGTAATATCATAGGTACGAAAGTAGGTACACCACATGAAATGGGAGTTGAAGTCATTAGTGGAACACGGGTAAACAGACTTTCGGCAGGTATGCACAATATCATGATCACAGGAAAAACAAAAGACGGTCAAACTTACACATTAGGTAACACTACCGTTGTTGGAGCAGGTGAACCAGCCGTTTTCTTGAAATTGTTTAATACATCTCATTAATCTAGGCTGATAACCTATCACAATTATCAATGATACTTCACCATAGCTTCTTGACTGAGGGGCTATGGTTGTTCTTGCATATAAGGTATCTTTTTTAGAAGAAAGCTCGGGAAGCAGTTGTGGTAATGAAGGCTCGGAATGCCTTCCGAGCAGATCATCCAGCACAATAGGGTTGTTCTTGAACTTTCAAGATTTTTGTTCCTTTTGGTGATTGTTTGATACGTGTAAATGGCCCTAAAACGATCCCTTTCTTTGGTCCGTTGAATCCAATAGATACAAAAGTAATCTCTGTTCCTTCTTCTGCATTTTCATAGGCGAGTAGAAATTCATTGGATAATGATTTACCATGGGAAATGATCGTTTGATCTCCCACTTTGATGATTACCTCACCCACTTCAAATGAAGCCTTCAATGTAATCTCAGGAGGGTATTTTGCGAAAACACTGGTCGAAGGTGAAAAGCTACTTTCTGGGCAATATTTTAGACTACTCATTAAAATAGGTCCCAGATAAATACTCGGGTCTGGCAAATTCGAAACCCGATACTTGAAAACCCCTTGACATGTAGTATCTTTTCCATAAACAGAGTAGGTGCACATTGAAGCTTCTCTACCCGTTCCAGTAACTCGGGCAATGTATCCCCTACCCCAACGTGTCAGTTCCACATTGTTACCAACAACCCAAGAAGAATCGTACATTCCTGAAACGGCAAACTCCACTATATTGTTGTAATTCCGGTACAGCATATTCATTTCTGGTAAACTAATTGTTCCTTGAATCGGATTGTTGATCATATTTAAGGATTCAACACCAATTACTTCCAATTCAATGCGCAAAAGTGGACCTTGTTTCACAAAGGAGTGCTTAAAGCCATAGATGTAGCAGATTGAATCATTTTCGTCTAATCCATCATCATTGAGGTAATCGAGCAATGTTTCACGAGTACGATCTGTTCTTCCGGGATGTTTCACCCCTTGATTTTTCCAAATGAGGTGCAATCTAAACGTCATCAAAGTATTTCGCTGAATAAACGAACGGTACAATTCTAAACTATCTGTAATAACGATCGAATCTTTTTGGAGCGGAAGCATCACCACTTCAATTTCACCCATCGAGATGCGATCACCAACAGAGAAACGCGTGTCATAAATGGTTTTATAACTTAGGGTTGCGTGTTTTCTTTTCTGACCGAACGAAACAGCTGTAATCAACAAGAGAACAAAAAAGATCGAATATTTCATGGGAATAATTTGAGTGAAATTACAGAAATTTAGAATTTGTTTTACCACATTGTTTTTATAGAAGCGATTTTTCGATCAACTCTTTCTTTTTGGAAAATAGCAAATGCTTAATCAATTGAAAATTACCATTTGTCTGTAAAATTGGTTCATTCATCGTTGAAGAAAAAAGTAAGTGTGCATCAGGTGATTTTCATTGGTTTAACTTCCGTATATTTGCACCCTGGTAGATTTATGATCAACTACTCTTGTGAAACATTCCAATTGAATTGAGAGCTACCCCATTAAAGAATTAAAACTGAAGAAAAAGCATGGCAAAATCTCAAGAAACGTGGAACAAAAAAGAGAAAGAGAACAAAAAGAAAAAGAAGCGAGAGGATAAATCCAAGAAAAAGGAGGAGCGTAAATCCAATGTAACCAGTGACTTCGATAGCATGATTGCTTACGTTGATGAGTTTGGAAACATTACTTCTACTCCACCAGATCCAACTAAAAAAACAAAAGAAATTAACGCTGAAGACATTGAATTGGGGGTTCCAGTTCGTGAAGCAGCAGATGAAAATGACGGAAACCGTACAGGAATTGTAAGTTTCTTCGATTCATCTAAAGGATATGGTTTCATCAAGGATTTAGAAACGCAAGAAAGTATTTTCACACACATTGGAAAACACTTGGAAGAAATCAAAGAAGGAAACAAAGTAACATTCAGAACTGAAAAAGGTCCAAAAGGAATGAATGCAGTGGATGTTGCTAAAGCAAAATAAGCCTAACAATTCTTGATTTATTCAAGAAGTTGATATAGAATTAAAGAAAACCGATTTGCCTCAGGCGGATCGGTTTTTTTGTTGATAAGCGTTATTCAGTATCGGGAAAATACTTTGTCAAATTCTCGACTAAACTAAATTAAAACAAATTGATTTCTCGGGAAAAACCCACAAAGTCATCTGTATAGCCAACTTTTGAAGCCACTTTCTCCCAATTCCTTTTTACTATTGAACCACTTTTTTGATTGATCCACTGTAGTTGTGCAATATGTAAACACACACTTCTTCCATTTACGGAGAAATCGTCAATGATTACTTCGGAAGAAAATCCTTTTGAAACAAAGGTGTCATGTGAAAATTCAACCAACGGAAGGCTTTTTTCTTCAAAGTAAAAATGTAATGCATCATTTCTTTTCTTAACCTTTTTCAAATCAAAGTGTTCAACCAAAACAGGGGGAAAAATAAGCTTCATGATTTCTTGTTTTTTTCTAATACTATTTTTTGGTTATGTGAGACTGATTATACGCTATTTATCTGTTTGCTATTATTGATAATTTCAACAGGAATAAGGATACTAATGTATATTCACTTAATAGAGTGAACGACTTACTAACGTATTCATTACTCGCTGCTTTTTTTAATGAAAAGTCATCCCCGATAAATACCAGGAATGACTTTTTCATTCGAATCCAATTAATTTACTACTTACCTAACTTTACTACTTACTACATTTTTAAACTAACTAATTGGATCCGATCAACAACTTATATTCTTTATTATCTAGTGTAATTAAATACATTCCACTTGAGAGATTTTTTGTTTCTATGCTTCCTTTACCATTAATACTCCCTTTCCAGATTATTCGTCCCGTCATGTCACGCAATTCAACTACATGTTCACCTGTTTTCTTGAATGACAGGTAAACCAATTCATTCGCTGGATTGGGATAGATTTCTAGTGCATTTTCTTGATCTACAAGTACTGAACGAATGCCAATTTCTTTACCCAAACCATCAAAATCAAATTGAGAGAGTTTGTAATAATTAACCCCTATACTTGGTTGATAATCAACTTCAGAATAGTAATGATTAACAACAGAAGACCCGTTTCCTTTGGTTTCAATCAGGAATTCCCAATCAGTTGCATTGGTACTTTTTTCGATAGTGAAGTAATCGCAATTAATTTCTGATTCAGTAACCCAGTTTAAATCTACCACACGATTCGCCGTGTATTCAGCGTCAAAGTTGATCAATTCAACAGGTAATAAGGTCAACGAAGAAGTTGAAGCCAATGTGAAGAACGGTTGTGCACTGGTAATTGAAATGCCAGGAAACTCTACTCTACTTCCATTCACTACAGCACCAGAATAAACCGTTGCATTTGTCCAATCTACTCCATCGTTATCAACTAATAAACGGAGATTACTTATGGGTGTATAGGCAACCAACATACTTGTTTCAAAACCAACAGTAACTGATTGTGCAAAATTGGTAACTTGACCTTTCCATACGCGTTCAATGTGTCCATAAATTCCTGCTGGTAAATTGGCAAAGCACACGGGATTCACTGTAATTTGATTGAGCAAGCCATTGTTCCCCCAGATCAAGAAAGAACGATCGGCAGAAAAGTTATTTGCATTCAATGGATTACTAGCAGCAATGGATGTTAAACCAACAGTTACTGGTTCGTTGTTATTGACACTAATAGATTGTTTTTGAAAAAGTGCAGAAGCATCATCTCGTCCAATTCCTGCAATGTCATTGTTAAAACCTGTATTGGTTGTTTTATTCCAAATGGTTGTAGCATTGGAAGCAAGGTAATTGTAAGTTGCTGAAGTTCCTGTGTTTCCTCCTCTTGTGATACCAAATTTAATGGCAAGATAACTTTCAATTTTATTCAAATTTGCAGCAGATGGTGTTACACTGTATAAAATGATTTCAGCCATATCTGCATCGGTATCTTCACCACCTAAATTATTGCGTCCCATGTATAAACCAGTTGTTATTGAAGGAGAATACGTGATGTCATTTGAATTCGAAGCAGTCAATGGAACAGAATTCTTAAACGCTAACATGGTTGCCCCAGTTCCTGTTACAGTCGTTAAGCCAGCACTAAAATTACCATACTCGGTTGGAGTACTAAAATCAAATGTCCAACCATTAATTGAAGCATCAGAAGATTGTGAACGGAAACCTGGTTTAAACTGATGTCTGTAATTAGACGTATTTGCAGTGTAAGTAAATCCCGTATTGTTGTCTATATTTTTATCTGCAATCACGAAATAACTCCCAGTTGCAGTTGTCAAATCTGTAGCTGTTGAACCGTTACCTAAAAAGTATTGGCTGAGGCAACAAAATTGAGTCGTGGATTATAATTAAATAATTTAGTCCCTGATGATCCAGCAGTAACAGTTGGTTGTTGCGAGCCAGTTGCTTGGGTTACCGCCCAAGTTCCTGCAGATCCAGCAGAACTTGTCCAAGAAGAAACTCCAGTAGCCAAAGTAATACTCGCTGCATTATCTGCTTTATACCAAACACTTAATCCCGTTGAAACTCCACCCGGCGATCCAGCACACGCTATAATTGATCTTGAACCCGCTGGATTTGTAACAGTTGGTGTACGAACTGATCCAACCGTTAGATTCAAACATTGCGCATCAACAACGTTTCCAAGCGTCGCTGTCGTATTGTTCACATCATAAGCAATCCAAAAGTAATTGATGCCAGAAGTCAGAACTTGCGCTCCATTAACGGTAATTGTTCCAGCTGCGACTGTTGTTCCTATGCCATCAAGTGGATTGATTGGCGAAAAAGTGGACGAATTTCCTGTATAATAAATGTGTGTAAGTGAAACGTCATTGGTATTCGTTCCTGGAATCGTAGATCCAGTCATGTTGAATTGCATTTGTGTCAATGATAAAGGAGAAGTACAACCACTTGTCACCACTTCTACTCGCAAAATGTTTTGTCCTGAATTACATTTCTCGACTCCCAAAGTAGTCGATTGAGCACTCGTGCACGAAACATAAGACATGGAGGCAGGCGTAAAAGTATAGGTTTGTGCCACAGCGGGTTTAATGGTTCCAGAAAACTGGCAAGTTGCTGTATTTGTACCGCCTGCAGTTGTCGCCGCCCAATTGGTTGTTGTCGTTCTGTTATTAAAATCAGTATTGGTTAAGCCCCTAAGCCCAATTTCACATCTAGGAGTGGTTGCAGCATTTGCTGTAATTGTTCCTCCGTATACAATTTGAATCACATTTGTTGCGTAATTCAGTCGGATTTGGAAAGTGATGCGTTCTCCCGTTATACCAAAACGACAAACATCTCTCCATTGAATTACAAACTCATTCGAAGCAGATACATTGAGGTACCTTACTTCTCGTGTGCCAGCTGATGCATTTTGCAAATCTGCACCAAAAGCGGAAACGATTCCTGAAGTCTCAGTTCCTGAAATGGGATTGTAATTTGATCCTGAAGGAGCACTCCCAAAACTGATAAAACCATTGGCAGAAACAAATAGTTGTGTATAGACAGTACAATTGAATGTAAAGGATGGAATGGTAATCGCGCTAGAAATTTCTTCATCAAATGTAGTGGTCCAAAGCGTCGTTCCACCTGTAAGATTTGTAAATGTGCCAGCAGATTGAGCAAATGTATTTGAACTCACCTGACTGAAAAGTTGGTTAGAACAAATTAAAATCACAAACGTAATAGCAAATTGAATTTTCATGATGTTTCGATAGTTTTGACAAAGCAACAACATCGATGAGGAATTCAAGTAATTCTGATGCCGACAAAAAGCCGACAAAACGAAAAACCCTTTAAAATAAGGTGCTACAAATGAATGAATTGCTAGTTTAAACTAAATAAAAAGTTGTTAATTTGAGAACGAAAGGATTGAAAATGTTCAAAGTGATCTGATCAGTTGATCCAGTTCTTGTGGCTGTTCCATTCCCATTTTTTTTCTCAGACGCAAATGAGTGCGTTGTACCGATTCGGTTGAAATTCCTAAAACACCAGCAATTTCAGATGGAGATAACTTTAAACGAATTAATGTTGCCAATCTTAAATCTGCTTTTGTAATTAAATCGGATAAATTTTCAAAGCGTTCAAAGAAACCTGGATGCAATTTTTCAAATAACCGTTTAAAAATATCCCAATCATCTGTTGTCAGTAATCGAAACGATTGCAATTTATCAAGTAGTGCTAATTGTTCCTCTTCTGTAAACTGATGCGCTGAAACTTTATTGAATTGTTCGATTTCTGATTGCAGCTCATTTACCAACTCATTCTTCTCACTTAAATTGGATAAAACGAGGTGCATTTGACTCTCAATATTATTCAGTTCATCCTCGGCTCTAAGTTTTTGCAGTGTCAGTAACTCTTTTTCCTTCCGCTTTTTAAGACTAATCTGACGAATGATTATGATCAGTCCGATGATCACTAGACACACAACAATGGTAGACAGAAAGAACAATTGCTCCACCCGCTTCTTTTTTGTGTCGAGTAATTTAATTTGTAATTGTTTTTTCTGGAATTGGATCTGAAATTCGGTATTGTGAAAATTGACAAGATTTTCTTGTTCATTAACGGTATCCAAATAAGCGAGGTAGATTTTCTGAGATTTAAACGCTTCGGAATAATTTCCTTTCTTTTCATGTAACAAAGTCATTGTTTTCCAATAGAGTGATTGGACTTGTTTTTCATGAAAATAGTGATCCATCAAGGATTTGGCTTTCACCAATTTTAATTCAGCATTTTCAAAGTTATGATAGATAATTTCAATCTCCGCAAGTAAAATGATTGCGTTCATAGCACTTTCCCATTGCTTGGTTTTCGTACTGATTTCAAAATCAATTTCGATCAATTCCTTCGCTTTTCCGAATACTTTTTGTTCGAAGTAATAATTCCCCAAATTGCCGGAAAGAACCCCAATCCAATCTTCCTGTTTGTATTGCTTCGCCAATAGTAATGCCCGCTCAAAATAAAAACGTGAAGAATCAGTTTGGTGACTCATTCTGTATACCAAACCAATGGCATTACAACTGTTTATCTTGATACTTAAAGGTGTTTTTTTATCATTATAGAGCAATTCGAAATGCTTTTTTGCGTGCCAGTAACGCTTAAAACCATAATAAACAAGACCTATACGTTCATGAAAGCGATAATAATACGAAATCTGATCTGGGGGTTTATTCGCAATCAAATCATCAACCCTTAATAGGTAAACAAATGCTTCTTGAGGGAAACCATTCAACTCCAAGTTCTCTCCAATTAGAAAACAGATATAGGTATAGTCTTCTTTCGGTTCATTTTTAAGATGGCTTTGGCAATAATCAAGAAATGCAATCCACTCTTCATCCTTTGAAAACTCCTTCTTACCCCATTTAGATATCATTAAGTCAGCAGTCTTTAGCTGATTGCCATTTTGTAGCTTTAAATTGTACTGGTATTGTTTACACGCTTTAGAAAAGGTCATTTCTCCCCCAGCTCCAAAACTGTTCATGGAAACAAACAGGAAAAAAAGAAAGAACCAATACTTTTTCTTAGCCGTCATACTACAACGATGTGTTTCTAGTTAGAGTCATTAATTTAATCCGTTTTATCCTTACTTACAAACTTTCAAAAAGGAATATATCGTTTCATAAACATGCTCCAATTCACTTTCCGTAATACAATAAGGCGGATTCACAAAAATGGTATTTCCTAATGGGCGAATCAAACAACCGTGTTCAAGGAAATATCGGTACGCTTTATCGCGAATCTCTGAAAAATAGGTGTTGCCCTCCCCTGTTTCAATTTCAAAACGGATGATTGTACCACAAACTGCGGCATTTCGCACAATGGTTAATTGTTCTAACTGTGAAAGAAAACCAAGATGTTGTTCCTCAATTCGAGCAATGTTTACCCAGGTTTGATCTTCTTCAAATAAATCCAAACTGGCATTGGCAGCCGCGCAGATGAGTGCATTTCCAGTGTATGAATGTCCATGCAACAAGGCTTTCGTTTTCTCTGGATGTAAAAAGGCTTCGTAAATGGTTTCTGTCGCAACGGTCAATCCTAATGGCAAAGTTCCTCCTGTTAATCCTTTCGATAAACAAACGAGATCTGGTTTATTCACACAATGATCCATAGCAAACAATTTCCCCGTTCGACCCCAAGCTGTCATCACCTCATCAAAAATGACTAAAACATCGTATTTGTGCGCCAAAGCGATGAGCTGATCCAACCAAGCTGCTGAATACATCAACATTCCAGCTGAACCTTGAACAAGTGGCTCAACGATTACACTGGCAAATTCCCCTGTTGCAAAGAGTTTTTCAGCTTGTTCCAAGGAGCTTTTTTCCAATTCCACTGATGGAAAAGGTAGGAAATCAACATCAAAGAAAAAATGCTCAAACGGTTCATTGAAAAAACCACGTTGACCAATGGCCATTGCGCCAAATGTATCTCCATGATAGGCTCCTTCTAAGGCTAAAATGCGTTTTTTAGGTTGTTGTTTATTGTGCCAATACTGAAATGCCATTTTAAGTGCCACCTCAACAGCAGTAGAACCATCATCGGAGAAAAAAACCTTTGTGAAATGCTGTGGAAGTATGTGTATAATACGTTCAGCTAAACGAATCGCTTGTTTGTGTGTTGCTCCAGCAAAAATCACATGATCGACCAATGAAAACTGATCTGAAATGGCTTTTCCAATGTGTGGATTCCCGTGACCATGAACATTTACCCACCACGAAGAATTGGCATCGAGGTATGTTTTTCCATCTGTCGTAAATAAACAGGTTCCTTCTGCTCGTTCAATCAATAACGGTTCGTCAGCAGTCAACATTTGCGTAAATGGATGCCAAACGTTCTGTTTATCGCGTTTTAACCAACTTGCTGTTTCCATAAGTGCGCACTTTCGGCAATGGTAAGAGGTGAGATTGTTTCTAATTCAGGGATAAATGTCAATTCAATTTCGGGGAAATGTGTTCGGTAAACGCTTTCTGAAGCTAGATTTGAAGTTCCGCTAACAATCAACCCTCGGATTTCTAAATTGCGCGCCAACAAAGCATAGAGCGATAATAACGTATGATTGATACTACCTAAATAATGACGCGTAACAAGGTAAACAGGCAGATTCCACGATTCAATAATGTCTAAATAAGTCAAACCATGATTGTTGATTGGAACGAGTAATCCTCCAGCTCCTTCGATGAGTGTTGTACGTGCAAAAACAGGTAATTTGAAATCAGCTTGTGTCAATTCGATTCCATCTATTCCAGCTGCTTCATGCGGAGAAAGTGGTTGCGATAACAATTTACTTTCTGGTAGAATATGTGTTTTACTCGTATGCATTTGCACAAAATTCGAATCCAAACGATCCAAACCTCCCGATTGAATCGGTTTCCAATAATCGGCTTGTAAAGCTTCACACAGGACGGCACTTACCAGTGTTTTCCCAATATCTGTGCTGATTCCTGTAACAATAATTCCACTCATTATTTACGCAATTCAGCACCCAATTCTTTTTCCAAACTCACGCGGATGTTTTCCATGATTCGATCTACTTGTTCGTCTTTCAACGTTTGCTCGCTGTCTTGAAACGTGAATGAAACCGCATACGACTTTTTACCATCGGGCAAGTTCTTTCCTTCGTAGACATCAAACAGGTTGATGTTCTGTAAAATCTTTTTATCCGTTTTTCTGGCCAATTGCTCTATTGAAGCAAAAGTAACCGCTGTGTCAATTAACAACGAGAAATCACGACGTACTTCAAAGGTCTTTGGCAATTCTTTGTACTGTGTTTTTACCAATTTTAAAGAAGAAAGAATCGCATCCCAATCTAAATCGGCAACAAAAACGTCTTGTTTAATACCGAAATGTTTGCGAATTCCCGGTTGAATCCAACCGAGTGAACCAATTGGTTGTTTCAACACACGAATGGTAATTCCATCTACAAATAAATCGTGAGCCGTTTGTCCTTCTTCTAAAGCGAGTGTGTCTAATCCTAGGCGTTTTAACAATCCATTGACCACACCTTTCAAGGTATATAGGGAAACTTTATCATTTCCAGCCGACCAACTTTCTGCCGTTTTGCGACCAGACAATGCAATGATCAAGCGTTTGTTCTCCAAGTATTCTCCACCATTTAATTGGTAGGTTTTTCCATATTCGAATAAACGCACATCTGCTTGCTGACGGTTTTGGTTGTGTGCAATCGTTTCTAAGGCTTGAAAAACCAATGATTGACGCATTACTGCTAAATCCTGACTCAAGGGATTCAACATTGTTACATTGAATTCAGTTGACAAATCATTTTTCCCGAATTTTTCAACGTAAACAGGAGTTGTGAGGGAATTGTTCATCATTTCTGAAAAACCAAATCCTGTCAATACTTCTGATAAATTTGTCGTTAATCGTTCCAAATCTGGTTTTTCAGTTAACACCAAAGACGTATTCAACTTCTCAGGAAGAGGAACCAAGTTAAATCCATAAATGCGCAGTAATTCTTCAATGACATCAATTTCGCGATCAACATCTGTGCGGTAATTTGGAACAAGCAATGCTAATCCTTCAGCTGTTTCAGCAATCACTTCAAAATCGAGCGCATCTAAAATGGTTTTGATTGTTTCAACAGGAATTTCATGTCCCAATACCTGAGTACAGCGGTTATAACGCAAGTTTACAGTCCGTCTCTTAATTGGATTTGGATAGAGATCAACCACTTCCATTCCAACAGCTCCACCAGCAACTTGTTGAATCAAATTGATCGCACGTTGTAAGGAATAAGGAACTAAATCTACGTCCACACCACGTTCAAAACGGAAACTTGCATCGGTCGACAACGTATGACGTTTAGCTGTTTTCCGCACTGAAACAGGTTGGAAATAAGCCGCTTCTAATAAAATAGTTGTCGTTTGATCTTGAATTCCAGAATCCAATCCGCCAAACACACCTGCAATACACAAAGGTGTATCACCAGTAGTGATGAGTAAATCTTCTTCGTGCAAGGTACGCTCAACGCCATCCAATGTGATCATTTTTTCACCTGATCGAGCTGTTCTCACCACCAATTGGGTTCCAATTTTTGCAGCATCGAATGCATGAAGTGGTGTTCCTAATTCACGCATGACGTAATTGGTCACATCCACAATATTGTTAATCGGCGAAAGTCCAACAGCTCTAAGTTTCTTTTGCAACCAAGCGGGAGAAGGTTTAACGGTAACTCCATCTAGCGTAATTGCCATGTAGCGTGGACATCGTTCTGCATCTTCAATGTTGATAGAAATAGCTAAATCTGCTGTTTTAACAAGTGGTTCAACGACTGGTAAAACCAAGCGTTCTTTCGCTCCTTGATGAGCAGCGGCATGCGCCAATATATCACGTGCAACACCAATATGTCCCATAGCATCCGATCGATTGGGGGTTAATCCAATTTCAATCTGCACATCGTTTTCTAATTCCAAATACGTTGCAGCGGGAGTTCCAACTTTCGTATCAGCAGGTAAAACAAGAATTCCATCGTGGCTTTCACCTAAACCCAATTCATCTTCTGCACACAACATTCCAGCAGATTCCACATCGCGAATCTTCGAAACTTTAATTTTGAGCGGTTGATCAGGAGTTGGGTACAAAATACTTCCAACAGTTGCCAACAGTACTTTTTGTCCGGCAGCAACATTGGGCGCACCACACACTACCTGCACGATTTCTGTTCCAGTATTGACTGTTGTAACCTTTAATTTATCTGCGTTCGGGTGTTTTTCGCATGTCAAAACTTCAGCAACAATAACACCTTCCAAACCACCTTTTACAGCTTCGAGGGTTTCCAAGCCTTCCACTTCCAATCCTGTATCTGTTAATATGTTACCTAAGGTTTCAGGTTCTATTGTTGTAGGAAGAAATTGATTCAACCAATTATAGGAAATTTTCATGTTTTGATATGCTTTGTAATCAGCCGCGAAAATAAGAAAATATGATCATTTTTTCGACTAAGCGAGGTCTTATATTTCCTTTGATTTCAAAATCAAGGATACGACTAATACTGGTGCATAATGATTGACAATTCTTGATTGCTACTATGTATTCTTAACTTGAACTCAAGTAAATAATGTTTGGGGGTTGATCAAGTAAAAACATGAACTCATGAAATCACCGTTGGATTTGAGTATCTTTAACCGCATTGATTAACACTTATTACTTTTACTTATGAAAATACTACTATCTATCTTATTACTTTTTGCTCATTGTGCTAGCGCGCAGATTTGTAATCCAAACGGAAACATTGTCATTTTCTCTAATTATGATGGCGGAATATTGAATATTAATGTAGATATGAATATTCCCAACCTCAAAATCGGGATCGTTTCTTATGAAGCCGTTGAAGTCAATTTGAGTGGCACGTATGCAGGAAACGTAACGGCAATTGAGTACGCAGGCTACAATAATTCTCCGAATACACATTGCGGGAATAGCATTGCAACAACAGCATTTACTGGTGTACCCATTGGCGTTACTCCAAATATCGAATTTGTACCTCCTGCTCCTTTTAATGATCCAGATGGCTATTTGTATATCGATTGTGCTTATTCGTGTGGAACGGGAAACATGGGAGGATGCAATACACCTGAGCAAGTATATGCCTATTTTGAGAATCTTTTTTCAGGAACGGTTTATACCCATATTATACAATATGGTTGTTGGACAAATACGCAAAATTTATCTGACGGCGGAAACTGTTGCATGGCTCTAGCAGCAGCACCTGTGGCAAACTTCTCCGTTTCCAACAACATGATTTGCCTAGGAGAATGTATTGACTTTACTGATCTTTCAACGAATACTCCTACTTCTTGGAATTGGGACTTTACGGGTAATGGAACAATGACATCTACCCTACAGAACCCAACAAACATCTGTTATAGTGCTCCAGGAACTTACATGGTTACATTGATAACTGGTAACGCTACTGGAAATGATACTATCTCGATTCCACTCAATGTGATTGAAGTAAATTCAGCCTATACAATAAATGGTATTACACTAACTGCTTCTGCTCCAAATGCTACTTATCAATGGATAAACTGTGCAAATAACTCACCTATTGCTGGTGCAACCTCGGCGTCTTACACACCAACAGCGAATGGATCGTATGCAGTTATTGTATCACAAAACGGTTGCAGTGACACTTCTGGTTGTGCTGCGATATCAACAGTTGACATCAACCAAATGACGGCAGCAGATGTAATGGCTGTTTTTCCAAATCCTTCTAAAGGAATCTTTGTCTTGTATGACCAGCAATCGTTGTTAGCTGATCAACTAATAACCGTTAGTAATCTGATGGGAGAAACAATTTATTCAACTCGAATTATCAGTGATAAAACCAGTCTTGATTTATCAAACATGAAAAATGGAATTTACTTCATCACGGTCGATAGCCAATTGGGGAAATACGTTACGAAAATTGTGAAGGAATAAAAGCAAAAACAAGTTGCGTTTAAGTGACTAAAAGAGATGCGATTAAAATTCAACACCAGAGTTTACGCTCGTAAATGAGGTGTTGAATTTTTGAAAGGGTTTTGAAACGGACTTATAGAGTTATTGATTCACTTAGCTTAACATGCTTTTCAACTTCCGGTCTCCACTTTTCCTGATTAGACATGGTATCGCAAATTTTTTCATGAAAATAGACTTATTACTAGCCTATGTGGTATTTACCTTTACCTGTATTGTTTGGATTATTTTTAATGATCTCTCTAATGTCCTCGCTATATTCTTTCGTAAATTCAACAATTTCATCCATAACTAGAGCACAATACTCTTCCATTCCTCCTTTAGATACAACATGTAAAATATTGTATGGATGATCATCGAAAGCGTAGAACTTACTTGCTTTAAAGAAATTCGACTTATTGACTTCTAACTGATTATTATTGTGAGTAACAACAAATAATTCATTGTCAAAAATGACCACCGGAATATATATGTTGCAGAATCGTTTGTCACTTTCATTACTCTTATTCTTTAGATAAAGAGAGGCATTCAGGCATTGCATCATAGCACTGAAAACTCTATCTTTTGAATCTTTATTAGAATACTCTATTATGTTTTGAGTAATAATTTCGTCATCCATCAGACCAAAAGTGAATGAACTATGCCCACCATTTTTGCTGATTTTTTTCTTAATGTTTCCAAAATTGTTAGATGATAAAATGTTAGAAGTAATAAGATTTTTTTTCAACGGTGATTCGTTACTTGTAGCTATAAGTGGAGCAATGTGAGATTTACATTCTACAACTAGGCTTATGTTGAAGGTAAAGTTATCTTTTTCAAAAAATACATTCTTGAATGCAATGAAGTCTACTTCTCGATATTGATTCATTTTATCATCAAAATAATGAAGACTTGGCTGGATATCAAAACCCATTTTCTTAAATTGATTGATACACTCAAATTCAAAGGCGAAACCGCCTTTATTCAGATACTTTTCTATGTCTTTACTATCTATCATGGGGATCAATTATAGCCACCTTACACGCAAACGCAACTCAACCATTCACAAATCATTAAAATCGCCTTAAACGTGAATTTCTGGTTTTTCGCAAATAGTTTTCCTTACTTAATTTCCAATAGTACACATTAATCTTGAAAAACAAAATTTCAATAATCTTTTTAATAACCATTCTTAGACAGAAACTTCAATTTGAAAGTATTGATTACAAACGCAGGTCAAACACATTTTTTAAAAAAAACTCCCACGAATGCACGAATGATATATGGAGTGTAATTCAATACGAATAACAGACGTTGTCTGTATATACTAATCTAAATTTGGCTGATTCATTCGGAAACAACGTTTCAATTATTCGTAAATAATCGAATAGTGCTTGATATTCGTGTATTCGTGGTAGATCATTCCTCCATTTTCAATTTTAGCTGTAATAGTTTAGCTCGAATAATTTGATCCTTAGATAAATTTTTCATTCTACTTAAACGTGCCTCCATTAAAGCTGTGGCATCCGATTCACGTTCTTTCGTTGAGTAGTATCTTGAATCTACACCATACTCAGCATCTTCAACTAGCATTTTACTTTTTTTATTAGTCATGGTCATAAAAATTAATTAAGTGACCTTTATTCTAGAATTAGTATTTTACTAAAACTTAGTTTTGAATTAGGTGAATTTCTATCAGAGAATTTTAAGTGAACAGAAATTCCATTAATGCAATAAACAAACCTATTCCAAAAATAACTGCAACTACTTGTATTAATAGACCCAAATTTGATTCCCAAAAATTAGGATTGAGTACATAGACAGGTCCCATATCATTTATTGCAAATTTCAATTCTTTCAAAAAAAAATCCGAATCATAAACAAATTCTTGAAAATTAGAATCAGTTTCTTCAGGCATAATAGCATAATATTTTCCTTTTAGAAATTGAATAAGGAGAACACTTCCCATTTTAAGTTGTATTTGATTTGAATTCTGAATATCTCTTAAAAAATCTCTTTTGGATTCATATGAATTAATCCACTGCTTCATTAAATATCTATAAGGAATTGACTTTAGTTCACCACTTCTTAAATAATAATTTATCTTATCCATAAAATATTGTTTATTTGAATTTCTTTAATGATTTCTAAACCAAATACATACACAAACCAACTATCTAAAACTCTTTAAAATCAACATTAAACGTGAATTTCTGGTTTTTCGCAAATAGTTTTCCTTACTTAATTTTCAATAGTACACATTAATCTTGAAAAACAAAATTTCAATAATCTATTTAATAACCATTCTTAGACAGAAACTTCAATGTGAAAGCCTTGATTACAAACACAGAGCAAACGCATTTTTAAAAAAACCACGAATACACGAATGAAGAGCTGTGTTTAATAAATAACGAATGACAGACGTTGTCTGTATATTCTAATCCAAATTTGACTAATCGATTCGGAAACAACGTTTCAATTATTCGAAAATAATCGAATAGTGCTTCATATTCGTGCATTCGTGGGAAAACAACACTAGTTTGTATCGTGTTAACTAATCAAGAATTTCGCTAAAAGCCTAATTGCCAATCCACCACGCCATACAAGCATCTCTTGGTAATTTTTAAACCGTATTCAAATCCACAACTATTGAAATCCTAAAAAAAACGATTGAATTTCATTGACACAAAAGAAATAGGGAAAAGAGCGTTTCAAATACCTTAATTACTCATTAAAGGTTTGTTAAAAGCATTCAAATGTATGATTACCGAATGGTTCAAGTATGGTTCAAGTATGGTTGAAGTATGGTTGAAGTATGGTTGAAGTATGGATAGTGTATGAGGAGTGTATGCTAGTATATTGTTAAATAGACTTAATTGAACGCTTTGCACGACTTAAACTCTTGAAATGCTATTCTCACATTATTAAAATCGAATGTTCCAATCTGGACAACTTATTATCTATTAAAGTCCTTTTTTATCAAGTGAAATTGTTCCATTGAATTACTCGATTTCACTTAATTTATCCGTATTTTCGTCGTGCAAAAAATGAACGATGCGTCAATTCTTATTCCTACTGATTCTGTCTTTTTCTGGAATTGTTTTCTCTCAGGAAACAGCCACTTTGAGTGGGTATATCTACGATGGATCAACGGGAGAACCGTTAATTGGAGCAAATGCTTTCGCGCCTGATCTGAAGGTGGGAACAGCAACGAATGTCTACGGATTTTTCTCGCTTACGCTGCCAAAAGGGATACATACGGTTGTTTTTCGTTGGGGCGATTTGGAAAACGATACCCTTCAAGTGGATTTAAACCAAGATCAGACCTTGACCATCAATTTGACGAATGCGACAACCATTGAAACGGTTGAGATCAATGCCAAACGCGGTGAAAACACCAATTCTACGAAAATTGGGCAGATTGAATTGGATATGGAGCAAATCAAAAAATTGCCCGCCTTTCTGGGTGAAGTTGATCCACTCAAAATCATTCAATTATTGCCAGGAGTTTCTTCCGTTAGTGAAGGTGGACAAGGATTCTACGTGCGGGGCGGCGGTCCTGATCAAAACTTGGTATTGCTCGATGATGCGATGGTCTACAATGCTTCTCACCTCTTTGGGTTTTTCTCCGTTTTCAATTCCGATGCCTTAAAAAATGTCAACC
>JAYSRF010000075.1:0-13036 GCA_043721195.1 Fluviicola sp.
CCAATTCTGAATCGTTTGTTGAAAAAGTGCAATCAGAATTGAAGCGACAATTGACGTATTTATCAAGAGCTGACATTACACAAGAAGCGTTGGAAAACAGTGTTATCATCGTTACTCCATATCAAGAATGGTCACGAATCATTAATCAATATGCTCCTGAACACTTGATTTTAATGGGGCGGTATGAACAAGAAATCGTCGATCAAGTTGTGAATGCGGGGTCTGTTTTTCTAGGGAATTATACAGCTGAAAGTTTTGGAGATTACGCATCTGGAACCAATCACACCTTGCCAACAGCTGGATTTGCTCGAGCATATAGTGGTGTTTCATTGGATTCTTTTGTGAAAAAAATCACCTATCAACGTGTTGAGAAAGTAGGTTTATTGGAACTTGGACCAACCGTTGTTACATTGGCAGAAGCAGAATCACTTGATGCACATGCGAATGCGATTACCGTGCGCATGAATTCAATTAACGCAATAAACTGAAAAATGTACATTACAAAATACCTCCGAAAAGATTTACTTTCGATTTCACCCTACAGCTCTGCGCGGGATGAATTCGAAGGCGAAGCAGCAATTTGGCTCGATGCAAACGAAAATCCGTTGGTAACAGAATGGAATCGCTATCCTGATCCCTTGCAACGCGCGTTAAAACAAGTAATTTCAGAAGTGAAAGGCGTTCCCGTGAATCAACTTTTTCTCGGAAATGGATCAGATGAAGTCTTGGATTTGATTCTGCGCTTAACCTGTAAACCATTTGAAGATACAGTAGCGTATTTTAATCCTTCCTACGGAATGTACAGTGTTTTGGCGCGATTGAATGGATTGCAGACAAAGGAAATCCCACTTGATGAAAATTTTCAAGTTGATCTAAAAGCAGTAATTAGTCAACTCACTGATGTGCGCTTATTATTCGTTTGTCAGCCGAATAATCCAACTGGTACAGTATTCTCAATCTTAGAACTAAAGCAACTGGTTGTTGATTTTCAAGGAATTGTTGTCGTTGATGAAGCGTATATTGATTTTTGTCCAGAAGACTCCATGGCACAATTGGTAACCGAATTCCCGAATTTGATCGTTGTTCAAACACTTTCAAAAGCTTACGGAATGGCTGGCTTGAGAATTGGAATGGCGATCGCAAATCAGCAGTGGATTCAAGCGTTGAATAGCATTAAACCGCCGTATAATATGAGTTCACTCGTGCAGCAAACAGCAATCGAACTATTGAGAAATACGGACTGGAAATCCATTCGAACGACCTTACTTTCAGAGCGTGAACGGTTAACAATGGAACTAAATAAACTAAGAGTGATTGAAACTGTTTTTCCAAGTAAAGCAAATTTCATCCTTGTGCGTGTTCAGAACGCGAATCGATTGTATCAAGAATTGACGGCAAAGGGAATCGTCGTTCGCAACAGGAGTAACCAGTTTCAATGTGAAAACACCTTGCGGTTCACGATTGGAACGATGGAAGAAAACAATGAATTGATCAATGCATTAAATAACTATAGCAATGAGTAAGCAAAAAGTACTATTCATCGATAGAGATGGAACAATTATTAAAGAACCAATTGGTTATCAGATTGATAAATTTGAAAAACTAGAATTCCTAGATGGCGTAATAAGTGCCTTAAAAACAATCGTTTCATGGAACGAATATGAATTGGTATTGGTGACCAATCAAGATGGTTTAGGAACTGAAAGTTATCCGTTTGATGATTTTATTGGACCACACAACCTGATGTTATCGATTTTAAAAAGTGAAGGAATTGTTTTTAAAAATGAATGCATTGACGGCAGTTTTCCGGAAGATCAATCGCCCAATCGTAAGCCAAGAACAGGCATGTTGCAGCAGTATTTCAGCGAGCAATACGATTTAGCAAACTCCTTTGTGATTGGTGATCGCATGACGGATGTTGAATTGGCGAAGAATTTGGGTTGTAAAGCCTTTTTTATTCGTGGAAATGCAGATTTAGGGTCAACTGAATTATCTGTATCAACTGCTGAATTAGCGGAATTCATTCAACGTAGTGTTGCTACTTGGGAAGAGTTGATAGCTGATTTACGATTAGGTGTTCGCAAAGTATCTGTAACAAGAAATACAGCAGAAACGGCTTGTGAAGTGGTGTTAGACTTAGATGGAACTGGAAAATCGGACATTTCAACTGGAATTGCCTTTTTCGATCACATGTTGGATCAGATTGCGCGTCATGCTCAACTCGATTTACGGATTCTCATGAAAGGCGATTTGGAAGTTGACGAACACCACACAATGGAAGATACAGCCTTGGTGTTAGGTCAAGCATTGGATCAAGCTTTGGGTTCTAAACGTGGCATTGAACGGTATGGTTTTGCACTGCCAATGGATGATTGTTTTGCGACTTGCGCTATTGATTTTGGTGGTCGTGCGGAATTGATTTGGGAGGTTGATTTACAACGCGAATATGTCGGAAAATTGCCAACTGAAATGGTGAAACATTTTTTCAAAAGTATTTGTTTTTCAGCTAGATGTAATATTTATATTAAAGCAATAGGTGAAAATGAACACCACAAAGTAGAAAGTATTTTCAAAGCTTTTGCGAAAGCGATCTTAATGGCGAAAAGACGTTCTGGAAACCTGGAGATTTTACCCACAACTAAAAACGAATTATAATGAAAGTAGTCATTATTGATTATGGTGCAGGAAACGTTTTTTCGGTACAACAAGCATTCAACAGAATTGGGGTGGAAACACAATTAACCAATGACCCAATAGTGATTCAGTCGGCTGATCGGATCATTTTTCCAGGTGTAGGTCATGCTAAACCAGCCATGGAAGAATTGAAAAAGTGTGGTTTAGATCAATTAATTCCAACGTTAAACCAACCAGTTTTGGGAATTTGTTTGGGAATGCAATTGATGTGCAATGAAACAGATGAAGGAACAACCAAAGGATTGGGCATCTTTGACACAACTGTTGATCTTTTTAGTGAACAAGTAGTTGTTCCACATATTGGTTGGAATGATGTGCGTTTTGCGGAAGATGTACTAGAGCCCTATTATTTTGTACACAGTTTTAAAGCTCTAATTTGCGCTGATACATGGGGTATTTGCGATTATGAACAGCCTTTTTCAGCTGCATTACGCAAGAATCAGTTTTGGGGAGTGCAATTTCATCCAGAAAAAAGCGGAACAGCAGGAGAACAGTTTTTACTTCAATTTATTAACCAATGAAAGCAATTCCAGCAATCGATTTAATCGACGGGAAAGTGGTGCGTCTCTTTCAGGGCGATTTTTCACAACAAACTTCTTACGCAGCAGATCCAGTGGATTACGCAAAAGAGATCGCTTCGGCAGGAATAGAAAACCTGCATTTGGTTGATCTTTCTGGCGCAAAACAAGGGAAATTGGTACATACCAACGTTTTGTCGACAATTGCGAAAGCCACAAATTTGCTGATTGATTTTGGAGGTGGAGTCAAACAAACAGCAGACATTCAAGACGTGTTAAACCAAGGAGCCAATCAGATTGTTATTGGAAGTTTGTGTGTAAAAGAACCAGAGCAAGTGGTGGCTTGGATCGAACAGTTTGGTGTCGAGCGTTTTGTTTTGGCATTGGATACCGATGGAACAGTCATTAAAATCAATGGTTGGCAAGAAGCTTCAGAAAAGACACTCGATGAAGTAATGGAAGTTTTTAACCGATTTAATGGATTAACCATATTGACAACGGATATCAGGCGAGATGGAACTGGAACAGGACCAAGTATTAATTTGTATGCTGAATTGGTGAAACGTTATCCGAATCAACAATGGATTGCAAGTGGCGGCGTTGAATCGGTGGAAGATTTACAGCAATTACGTGCAATAGGCTGTTACGCGTGTGTAGTCGGAAAAGCATTATTAGAAGGAAAAATCAGTTTATCAACCTTAAAAAAATTCAACGATGGAAGTCTATAAGCGCATTATTCCTTGCCTTGATATCAAAGACGGCTGGACGGTAAAAGGCGTAAATTTTGAGTCGATTCGAGAAGCAGGAAACCCTGTTGAATTGGCAAAAACGTATGCTGAACAGGGAGCAGATGAATTGGTTTTATTGGATATTTCTGCTACGAACGAAGGTCGATCAACCTTTATACCCGTTGTGAAAGCTGTGGCTTCTCAGGTCAATATTCCATTTGTTGTTGGTGGGGGAATCTCATCTGTAGAAACGGCATTCGAACTTTTGCGCGCAGGAGCTGATAAAATCGCTGTCAATACCTCGGCTGTAAAACGCCCAGAACTCATTCGTGAATTAGCGAAACGATTTGGCAAACAATGTGTGGTAGTGGCAGTCGATGTAAAACGCAATGGAAATCAATGGAATGTGTATATCAACGGAGGTCGAATTGACACGGGAATGGATGCATTGGAATGGATCAAAACTGCTGTATCCTTAGGAGCGGGTGAATTGTTACTGACTTCAATGGATGGAGATGGCACAAAAAACGGGTTCGATTTAGCCTTTTACAAGGCGGTGGAAACCTGCGTTAATGTTCCGATCATTGCTTCGGGAGGAGCAGGAAATGCCGATCATTTCAAGGAATTATTCACACAAACAACCGTTACAGGAGGATTGGCAGCTAGTATTTTTCATTTTGGAGAAATCACCATTCCAGCATTAAAAGAACAATTAAAATCAAACGTAAGAATCAGATGAGTGCATTAACTTTAACTTATGGAACTGACGGATTAATTCCCGTCATCGTTCAAGACGCAACTAGTCAAACAGTATTGATGCTTGGGTACATGAATGAGCAATCATTTCAACAAACCTTAGCAACAGAATTGGTGACTTTTTATAGTCGTTCACGCCAAGAAATTTGGGTAAAAGGAGCTACATCGGGCAATTACTTGCGCATGGTGAGTTGGGCTGTTGATTGTGATCAGGATGCGTTATTAATTCAAGCAAAACCAGATGGTCCAACGTGTCATACTGGATCCGTTTCTTGTTTCGGCGAAACCACAGTGAATCCATTGCAAACGTTAGTCGATTTAGAACGGGTTATTCAACAACGGTTTTCTGTTCCGAAAGAAGGATCATACATTCAATCGTTAATTGACAAAGGATTACCTAAAATTGCCCAAAAAGTAGGGGAGGAAGGTGTTGAAGTGGTGATTGAAGCCATGCGTGACGAACCTCAATTATTTTTAGAAGAATCAGCAGATTTGTTGTTTCATTACTTGATTTTGTTACGTGCGAAAGGAGTTGAGTTGAAGGAAGTGTTGGAGGTTTTACAAGCTAGGGTGAAATGAGTTAAACAGTTTTTTGAGTTTGACAGTTTTTTGAGTTAGACAGTTTATTGAGTTTGGTAAGTAAGATTAGTAAAACTAACAAAATTCAAAAACTCACAAAACTCAAAAACTTACAAAACTGTCTAACTTAAGAACTACTTCCGTTCAATTTTCTGATAAGATGTTACAATTCCTTTGATCAACGCAGAACTAAATCCGCTGTGTTCCATTTCATTTAAACCAACAATTGTACAGCCTTTTGGCGTTGTTACTTTGTCGATTTCTTCTTCTGGATGCAAACCGTTTTTAATCAGCAATTCTGCAGCACCTTTTACGGTTTGACTGACAATTTTTGTTGCTGTTTTGGCATCAAATCCAACTTCAATTCCACCTTGAATCATGGCACGAATGAAGCGCAAAACATACGCAATTCCACATGCACCAAGAATCGTTGCAGATTCCATGAGTTGTTCTTCAATCCATACTGTTTGACCAATGGCATTGAACAATTCTTCCACTTGATCTTTTTGATTCAATGGATCAATTTGTCCACTTAAAGCTGTAATACTTTCTTGCACATCTGCAGCAGTATTGGGCATTGCTCTGTAAACCGAATACTCATTGTTTCCAAGAGCAGTAGTGATCTCAGCAATTGTTTTTCCTGTTGCCACCGAAATAATGGTATGGCGTTTAGCATCAAACAAAGCTGCGTTTTGAGCAACAAAATCGAGAATTGTATAGGGTTTTAAAGCAAGAATAATGGTGTCACATTCTCGCAAAACAAGATCGTTATCAGAAGTGAAGATGGTTTTCTCATCTGCCCATTTTTGAAGTGTCTCAGGATTTCTTCGTGTTCCGTAGATAATAGCACTGGGATATTGTTTGCGAAACCCTTTTACCAATGATAAACCCAAATTTCCACATCCAATAACTCCAATTTTTTTCATGATTCCTTCTTTTTGTGCAAAAATAAACGTTTCAATGGCTACAGCAAGGAATTAGAAATCAATCTTGTATTAAAATTGTAAAACAATGACAGAATTCGATGGGATAGAACTTGGTAAATTTTCTTCCTGTTCCATTTCCTCATCATCTGCAAATCCACTCGGTAATTGAGTCGGTAAGAATGTGTAATTCAGCTTCTTTAGTTTGAGTTCCAATTCAATTTTCGCTGCTTCAGATAGGGTAGAATTGTTGAAAAAGACAGCAATAATGTGACCAAAATGGGACAATTGAAAGTAAATTTCGGTTTTATAAAGTCGTTCATTTGGAGAGTTAACTGCAAGATGATGTTCCAATTCTGCTTTTAGTTCCTTGATCCCATCAGCCATTGTTTTGTTCACTTCTGGGTGGTAAATGGCATTTACGCGCGCATCATTAATCAGACTGTCAGACCATAAATACGGTGCGAAACTTACGCGGTTTTTCCCGGAACTTTTCCAGTTGTCATAGTCAAGTTCTACGTAGTCACTTTCAAGAATGAACCATGCAGGATGTTGGTGTAATTTTAAATTTTCATCTTGTAAACTGCCAAAGAATCCAGCGCAAAGTGTTAGTTTTTGTGGTTCAGCTAATTCACCATCTTGGAAGTAGTTTGTCCATTCTAATGGAATATCGCAAATAGATGAGGGTAAATCCCAAAGATCGATGGAATGGAATAAATACGCATCTCCAGTTAAATACGGATTGCGGTAATATTTCGTTCGCACAAGACCTTCATCCATAACAATCCCTGGATTATCTGCGAGGTATTGTGCTATTTCTGATTCATCGTCGATCCAATCTCCCTCTTTGAAATAAGGGAAAAACTTAGAAAGCCAACCATTCATTTGCATCATCATATAGGCTTCTCTATACTTGTACATGCGTTGCCAGAAAGCGCGATTTTCTTTTCCATCAAAGACATTTATGAATTCCTGAATGATGGGTTTTAATTCAGCAGTCCAGAACTGGAGATCATAAGCATTTAATTCATCTAAATGAACAAGTATTTTTTCCCAATCAGCTTTTGTGCCGAGTAAAACAACTCCAGGAATTCCACATCCAGATGCAGATCTCAATTCAATCGATTCTTTCACTGAACTCAATAAAAGCGCATTTAAAACAGTTCTCGTTTCGGGAGTAGAAGTGGAAAAATCTGGCAACATCGTTTTGTAAAATGCAGGTTGTATTTTTTGTTCTGCCAACAAGGCGAATGTATCCACCAATTGCTGCCAATAGTTAGGGTCTTTTGTCACTAATTCATCCATGCGAATGTTAAGGACTTCTTTTTTTGCTGATCGTGTAACCTTTGGTTGAAGTGTGCCAAAGTTCTGATTCACATGAATGGAAACGCCCAAGGCAATTTGAATCCAAATATCGTCTGGTGAAAGTACTAAATCGTGGTGTTGTGCATAAGCCAAATGAACCGTTTGCAAAAAACTACTTGTTCCAGATGGAATAATCAGTTGATTGGGGCTTGAGCTTACCAATACCGGGTGATTCATGTTTTGCTCAATAATTAGGTGCGATTCAAATTCATTGTAAGGTGCAGTTGCAGGAACAACATCATCGACAACGATACGCAATCCTTCTTGCTGAGAAAAGATGGTAAAGGACAACAATAAACAGGTAATTAGCAGACGCATGGTGATTTTTTGAAGGTTAAGATACAAAATAATGAACCTAAATATGATTATTTTTATCAAAACAAAAACATGAAAGTTGTTTATTTGGTGATTGTAGCGAGCATTTTAAATGCTTGTATGAATACAGATTCCACTGATCAAACAATAGCTGTTGCAAAGAAAAGCAATCATAAAGTCCTTGAATCTGAAAGTGCTGAATGGAGTGAAAATGATTCAACTGTTATGGATTTGATGTATTTTGCTTGGACATACATGAATCAAGGCGAGGATGATAAAGCATTAGTGTTATATAAGCACGCTTGTACATTGCCACATGAATTACCTGACATTTTTCTGTTTACTGGAGTTTTAAATGGTCGTAAAGGTGATACCATTGCAGCTCGAAAGTATTTTTTGCTCGAAGTTGAACATGACCTTAAAATCCTTCGATCATCCCATTTCTCGAACAATCGAAAAGTTTTATTCATGATGTCATTGTTAGATTGCTACACGTTGTTATCAACAGAAGATCGTAAAGCACTGTTACTTAAATGCCCTGAATTTAGGCAATATGAAGCACGAAATCTTTGCAAAACATATCTCTAAATGACCTTAATTCTGTATCTTTACTGAGTCATTCGTTCCAATAGAATTGGAAGTGTAAATGATAGTTCATTTCGGTGGACGACCCATGCAGTTTTTGTTGACGTCTAACATTTTTTAACGGATGGGGAGACTTGACGTTTCAATGGCGGGCCGTATCTCGATTTATCGGGAACAGTTTACTTCGGTAGATAACCAACGGATTACAACGAAACGCAGCGAACTAAATCGTGCTTTCTGAGACGTTCAGAAATCCGCTGCATGGGTTTTTTCTTTTTCCCTCAAGACTCGCTCTCACGCTCACACTATAATTGATTTTTAGTTTAACTATAATTTTTCGGTAATCCCGCATTTCACTGCATTTCACTGCATTTCACTTTATTCTGACAAAACGCGTCATCCTTCAAAGATAAAATTCGTTAATTCAAAATGGAAGCCCATCATTTGAAATACACACAGCATCCGATGTCATTAAATGTTTTCTGTCTAATAAAAAATGGGTTATAGGTACTGGTACTTTTGAAACAAAACTCAAAAACTAACAAAACTCAAAAACTAATGCTGTCGCGTGTCATTTCCCGTACGTCTTGTAAATATTCGATTTTTTGTCCTTACCTCTTGTAACCAACTGATGATCGTCAATCGAAGTCACCTCAAGTACTTCTGAATAAGATGAATCATCTGATAAATGAGTGAGTGATAATTGTTTACCATTTAATTCCCATTGTCCTTTTGAACGTTGTAAAATCAAAGGCAATCCTTTTTCTTTCCATGTAGGATCAATAAACGTATCGTAAATTATAAAATAGCCGTTTTTTTGGAGGTGTAGGACAATATTAGTAGGCTGATTGGAATACTGAACTCCTGCTTCAGGAGACTTCATCCGTTCCTCTTTGGTCAATTTCCAACGACCCATAATTTGATTTGCATTCTCAATTGGAGCATCGGAGTCAGTCGTTTCTTTCGTTTGTGAAGAACAAGCGGCAAGTGTTAGAAGTGCACTAAGCATTAAAGGGGTGTATATTGCTTTCATCTTCTAAATATAAAAGAAACATTCCAATTTCACTAAAGTTGGTGCATTGATTTTTTACAAAAGCTTGATTTATTGCTATTTTGCTTTTTGTTTCCAGAGTTCACAGTAGATTGCCAAGTGATCAGAATAGGCTTTTTCTTGAATCACAAAATGTTGCGCAGCCAATTCAGCTGTATGAAAAATGTAGTCAATTCTACCTGCGGGTACTTTTCCAGCATAGGTAACTCCTAATCCTGTGGAAGATTCTCTATAAGAATCGGTGAATTGGCGGTTAAATTGATTGTATACATACGAAAGTGGCGTGTCATTAAAATCGCCACAAATGACTACAGGATAAGGTGATGTCGTTGTATGTTCTACCACTCTAATTGCTTGATCTGCTCGTGTTGGATAAGCAATTCGGAGTTTTTCAATCAAGAGACGAAATGTTGATTTTTTTTCTCCGGATTGGTTTTTTTCTCCAAAAATCGCATAATCTTCTGGTTGCAATTTAATGGATTGGAGGTGAATGTTGTAAATGCGAATCGTGTCTTTCCCTTTTACAATATCTGCGTAGATACAATAATTATCACTTACAGAACTGTTTTCAAACATCACATCTCCTTTCGCAATAATAGGATATTTTGAAAGCATGCAGATTCCATAATTTTGTCTTCCTGTCATTCTATGGGAATAGCGTTCATGGTAATACGCCATTTTCAATAACCCTGTCAGTGTATCTTTTGTAGCAAAACTAGTTGGTTTATCTTGGTGATAAAATTCTTGGAAACAAATCACATCTGGATTCATTTTGTTAATGTAGCCAATGATTGCGTTGCGGTTTGCATTACGTTCTTCGATGGAAGGATTGTACAAATCAAACAACCGAACATTGTAACTCATGATTTTCCAAACAGCATCATCTTTTGCAGCTTCAACAGGTGAGAACGTAATAGCTAAGGTTCGGAAATGCAGGTTTCCACCAAGCAAAATAACTCCCAATACTATGAAAAACCAACGTGATTTTAAAAATGCCCAATAAATGAGAAACAAACCAGCGCAACAAATAATAATGGGATAAGCGAGTCCGAAAAAGGGGATGAACCAAAAACTACTGGGGTGAACATAAGGGCAACAATACGCCAATAGCAATGCAGAGAGACACATGACTGTCAAGACCTTCATAAATGAAGTAAAACGCGCTATTTTCCTAAACCACTTAGCCATTATTACTTTGAGAGAACAAAAATGCCTTTTCTGCTTTTGAGAGCGATTCGTAACCCGATTTTGAAATCTTGTCTAAGATACCATCAATTTTCTCTTGTCGCGCCTTCGCGTCTAAGTTATATTGTTCATCTGATTTTCCGGTGCGACTTCTGCTAGTATTACCACCACCACCACGTTCAACACGCATTTTTTGTTTTGGTTTCAGGATTCGATTCAGTAATACCTTGATTTTATCAACTAGCCATTCTATTCGAGTAATCAGGTTTGATGAAGAATTTAAATTGATAACCGATAGGAATCCGATGAAAGCACCTCCTAAATGTGCAAAATGTGCCACTCCATCGTGTGAACCAAGGCTCACGATATCGGAAATTAAAAACAATAAGGGAAGAATGAAAAAGGGCATTTGTATAAAACCAAAGAGGTTGACTTGCATGTTTGGTTTGTACATGACAACAGCTAAAAACAAGCCCATGATAGAACCAGAAGCGCCAACAATTACATCTGATGATTGACTAAAAGCTGGGAATATGGCATGGGCAACAATTTCAATCAATCCGCCTGCTAATCCTGCTAGAATATAAGTGTAGAGCAATCTTCTGCCAGAGAAAAATTGCAAAAACATACGACCAGCAGAGAAGAGGAACACCATGTTCAACAGGCAATGCGCCAAATCGAAATGAGAGAACATACTTGTAATCAAACCCCAAGGTTTGTAGAGCAGATCAGCGAAATTTGTACTGAGCGCAAAAATGTCTGTTAAGGATTCTTTGATAATCCCACCAGGAACCCCTTTTGTTGAAGAAAGGCGTTCAACCATGATCAAGATGCCAATGACAATAAACACGAGTACATTGATGAAAATCAACCGAATGTGCATGCCACCAGATCTATACTGGTGTTTCATTTCATCTAGAAAAGAGCGTTGTGTTTGCATATCTTAATAAAAATGAGTTCTGTTTTTACGCCAGAATAAGACGAATACTGCACCGACAATGGCACCACCGACATGAGCTAAATGAGCTATATTATCTCCTTTTATTTCATAGAAACTACTATATAATTCAAACGCAAAATAGGCGCCAATTAACCATTTTGCTTTAATTGGAACAGGAATAAACATTAATTGTAGTTCTGTATTCGGAAAAAGCATTGCGAAAGCTGCCATAATTCCAAAGATAGCACCAGATGCGCCGACAGCAGTTGAAATACACTTTAATTGATAAGCAACATAAACATCATTAATATGCCCTAATTCAGGATTTGAAAAATAATGTGAAGGGTTGTTAATAATGCTTTGATTAATTTCATGAATTTCACTACCTACTAATTGCGTTAATTCAGATTTTAATCGGATAATCTCAAAAGCCCCTAAGGCATTGTAGAGTGCAAATGCTCCAATAGCACATGAAATGTAAAAAATAAAAAAACGCTTAGCACCCCACATCTTCTCAAGAATCCCTCCAAACATGACCAAACCAAACATGTTGAAAAGAATATGCCGAAAGCCATCGTGCATGAAGAAATGACTGACAATTTGGTAGGGCTCAAATAAAGGTGAATTAATATAGTGAGCACCTAGGATCGCTCCTAGATCTATTCCTTGTGCCTGAAAGAAATAAGTCAAAATAAACATCAAAATGTTTAGAATCAACAAATTCTTTGTTACTGTGGGTATGTTATTTAATAAGGAAAACATCGTTTAAAATTGTTGTATTAAAAATTCATTTGTTAGTGTGCTCAAAATGCGTTTTCCGCTTGGTGTGAATTGGTGTTCTGCTTGTTCAAACAAACGACTTACAAAATCGTTCAATGCCTCTTGTTCCAAACTCAATTTTACTTGCATACTGCCTGCAAATGCTAATTGAGATAATACAGTATGTGCAATTTCACCTTTATCCAAGTTCCCCATTTGTAATTGCTCCAACACTTTGTCTACACATTGCAAAACGGTAGATTCAGTTATAACATCTGGAATACCTGTTAATTGCAATTGTTCCTGACTCCATTCCCATGAAAAACCAATGCGCTCCAGTGTCACTTTGTGCTCTTCCCACGATAGTTTTTCTTGTTTAGAACAATTTTTTTCCATCGGGAATAATAATTGTTGCGAAGCCAAGGGTGTGTTGTAAAATCCACGCATCATTTCATCATACAGCATACGTTCCTGCGCCCTGCGGTAATGAATCAATAATAAACCTGTTTGTACAGTGGTTACAATAAAAGTTCCTTTTACTAAATAAGGACCAGTCGGTCGTTCTTCTATTTCAATCGAAGTTTGTTGTGATGTCGTACTTATTTCTGGTAAATCAACCGTTGTAGTATCCCAGAATT